>CAYRUW010000111.1:3051-5977 GCA_964427465.1 uncultured Diaminobutyricimonas sp. | reverse complement strand
CGATCTTGTGACTGAACGCTTCATGCACGACCGCGGCCGCCGGCGCGGCCGAGACGATCTCGGGAACAGTGTGCACGGTCAGCGTCGCCGTACCCGTGATCGAACCGATCGTCGCGGTGATCGTACGCTTGCCCGTGCCGTCGACGGTCACCGTCGCCGTGTCGAAAGAGTCGGCGCCGTTGTCGCTCGTGAACGTGACGTCGTCGGTCAGATCGCCGTGAGAGTTGCCGAACTCGTCGAACCCTTCGACGGTGTAGGTCTGCTCGGCGCCATCGAGCACAGTCTTATCAGCCGGGCTGACCACGAGATGGTGCAAGGCTGCCGCATCAATGCGCAACGAATAGGAGACGCTGTCGGTGCCCGCGCGATTGCTCGCACGGATGGTGAACGATGCTGGCGTGTCGCCGGCGGCATCCGCCTCGGTCGAGGACCCGCTGATGACGCCTTCTTCCGAGAGCGTGAACCCGGTAGGCAGACTGCCGGAAGTCACTTCGAAAGTGACCGGCTCGGTACCGGAATAGTCGAGGGCGAGCGAGTACGCCTCGCCCGCGGTCGCGTTCGGCAGAGACCCGGTGGCGATCGCCGGCGGTTCCATGGCGGCCACCTCGAGCACCGCGGTACCGGCGTTGACCGCATTCCGGTCGCTCACATCCTCGGCGAGAAGCCCCGTCGCGGATGCGTTCGAGACGATCTGGCCGGCCGATTCGTCGGAGTCGGTCGCCACGTACTCACCGGTGAAATACACGCTCTCGCCCGGCGCGATCGAAATGCGGCCCTCGCCGTCCACAGTGCCCCCGGATTCGTGCACGGGAGTGGTGAGCGTGTCGGTCACTTCCACTTCGTAAACGGTGATCGGCGACGGGTTGTCCACCCGGTAGGTGTATTCGAGCGTGTCGCCCGCGATGAAGCTCGATTGCGCGATCGACGTCTCCACGGTCAATTGCGCGACCGGCGTCGAGATTGCGAGCTGCTGGATGCGGTAGCCGTCGGACAGCCCGTCGGCACGCAGCTTGAGGCTGTTCTGGCCGACCTGCCAGATCGCCTCTTGCGGCACCCAGTCGAACGCGTCGATCGAGAAGTTGTTGTACCACTCGAGCGAGTTCGCATCGCCCGGGACATAGTCGAAGCCATATGTGCCGCCGAGCGGACACGGGTTGATCGGGTCGCACACGCCCGAAGGTGCCGGCGCGCCTATCGGTTCGAGCGGGATCGCGCCCTGCGCCACCGAGATCGCGAAATTGTCGCGGCCGTCATCGAAAGCGCCACCCGAGAGCGAAGACCACGGTGGCGTGAGCTTCGTCGAGCCCGAGTCGCCGATCACGTAAAGCCGGTCACCGCTCCCGCTCAGGTCGCCCTCGCTGCCGACGAACCCGACATGCACGCCCGAATCCACCGGAATCGGGTCGAACGTGGTGACGAACTCCTCCCCCGCGGAATTGAACGGCACGTAGTACATGCCCTGCTGGATCTGCACCCGGCGCTGGAAGTGGCCGGCGTCGCGAGCGGCCTCCGGGTCGTCGAACGCGTAAACAACCAGCAGCGACCAGCCCGCGGCACTGTTGCCGCCGACCTCGCCACTCAACGGCAATGGGCCCGGCAGCGTCGCGACCTCGACCGGCCCATCGACTTCGGCGAAAGCTGCAGTCGCATCCGCGTACCCTGCGAAAACGTTGCCGCCGGAGAAGTGCACGTAGGCGTCACCCGCCGGGTACACGAAATCGCCGTCGCCGACCTTGATCATCGGCACTCTGCCGACACTGTTCGGCTGGCCCGGGGTGACCGTGAGCCCGGGAACGTCGCCGTTCCAGGAAAGCAGGGCCTTGACGACGCGGCTGCCTTCGGGGATCACGACGAGCGCTCTCGACTCGTCGGCGGCCTCCGGATGGGCGCCGCCCCGGCGGTCGAGCGCCTCGGGTCCGACGAAGATCTGCGCGGTGCTGTTGTTGGCCGTGGCGGGCGAGGCGGCGCTGCCCGATCCGCTCGTGCTGACACCGCTCGCGATTCGATAGTCGCAATGGGTGTTCCCCGGGCATGCGAGCCAGGAGTTGCCGGCGATCGTGAAATCCCCGAGCACCGACTCGCTGTAGAGGTTCGGCAGGTAGTCGGGATCGCTGGGCGGGTACATGATCACCGTGGCCTCGGGCGCTGGGTCTGCGCGGGCAGGGAGGGCCGGGAACATGCCCAGCGCAAGCAGCGCGCCAATGAGCACGGAACCGGTCGTCGTGCGCCAGAAAGCGCCGGTCATCAGGACCTCCCACCCTCAGGAGATCCCCCGCGCGGCGCCCGAAAATGACAAACGGAGACCCCGATCACAGGAGGTCTCCGAAATTGCCTGTGAGACCAAAGTATCCGAACCCCCCGGCGGGCCACAACAACGACACCCACGAAGCATGATGAAGTGGAGGGGGAGGTCGGCATGCCGAGCGTGGACGAAAGACCGTGACCGCGGATGGGTTCCGGCCGAGCGCGCGGCCGTGAGCGAGGCGGAGCGAGTAGCGGTTCTGGCCATAGACGCGGGCACCACGGGCACGAGAGCTGCTCGCGTGGAGCGCGACGGCGGCGTACGCGGTCTGAGCTACCGCAGACTCGACGTGCGGTATCCGGCGCCCGGCCATGTCGAGCAGGACGCGCAACAGATCCTCGACGCGACCGTGGATGTGGTGCGAACCGCCGCAGCGCAGTCGCATCGTGCCGGCGTACACATCGCAGGACTTGCCCTCTCCCAGCAGCGTCTCACCGCGGTGGTCTGGGATGCGGCAACGGGCGAACCGCTGGCGCCGGCGATCGTCTGGCAGGACACCCGGTACGCCGAGGAACTCGCGCAAGCGGCCTCCGGCGGTGCGGCGCGGATGATCGAAGCCCTAGGCCGGCCGGTCGGGTTCGGCTCGCCCTACTTGTGGGGCGCCCACTTGCTGCGCGAGAACGA
>CAYRUW010000111.1:0-3041 GCA_964427465.1 uncultured Diaminobutyricimonas sp. | reverse complement strand
TTCGCCTTCTACGGCACCACCCTCGGCGGCCGGGTCGGGTGGGGCTCGCCCTTCTGGGGGGGCGCCCACTTGCTGGGGGATACCGCGGATGGGGGTGCCGCCCACGCCCGGGGGGCGTTGCGGATCGGCACGATCGACACTTGGCTGCTTTGGCATTTGAGCCGCGAGCGAACCTACGCGACCTCGGTGACGAACGCATCCGCCGCCGGCTCCTACGACGCGATCGGCGAACGCCATTCACGCGAATGGGTTGCCGAGCTCGGATTCCCGGCCGAACTGCTGCCCGAACTGCGTCCGGATCAGGCGGATTACGGTACCACCGACGCACAAGTGTGCGGGGTGAACGTACCGATCCTCGGCGCGGTCGGCGATCAGCAAGCCGGCGCGATCGGTCTGGGCAGCATCCGGCCCGGACAAGCGGCATGCGTGCACGGCACGGGCAGTTTCGTGACGCTGAACAACGGCGCCTCGCGTCCAACCTATGACGCGCGCGAGGCTCCGGGCGCGATCCCGCTCGTCGCCTGGAGTGTGCAGGATCGCACACGGTACCTCGCCGAGGGCATCGTGCCGACGACGGGGGCGGCCCTGGACTGGGTGTGCGAACGGCTCGGTTGGTTCGAATCGCCCGAGCAGATCGTCCGGCTCGCGCTCGAGAACCATTCGTCGGGCGGAGCGATGTTCCTGCCGGCCCTCGCCGGCGTGATGACCCTGGCGATCGCGCCCGCGGTACGTGCGAGCTTCACGGGCTTGAGCGCGACGACGACAAAGGGCGCGCTCGCGGTCGCAATCGTCGAGGGCATTGCCCATGCGGTCACGGATGCGCTCGAGGCCGACGCGGTGGCAACCGGGTCCCAGCCGCAGGAGATCAATATCGGCGGCGGCATGGCGGCGAGCGACGCGCTCGCACAAGCGCAAGCGGACCTTGCCGGGTTGCCGGTGCTGCGGCATCCGCACGCGGATGCTGCGAGCTTGCGCGGGGCGGCCTTCCTCGCCGCATCCGAGGGCACGCTCTGGGACTCGCTCGACGAGGCCGTCGCGAAGCTGCCGCCGACGGATGTGTTCGAACCGGCGGTTTCTGCCGAGGATCGCGCCGGGCGGCGACGCGCTTGGCGGGATCGGCTCGCCCTCGAGATCGAAGCCGCACAGAATGGGGACGCGCTTGGTTGAGTCGCAGAGAATCCCGGTGGGACGCGTCATCAATGACGAACTCGCCGAGTGGGCGGCATTGCCGTCGGTGATCTATCCGCTGCAGTACGACGCGTTCCTGCAGTCGCCGCGTCGGTTGTGCGCGCTCGCCGCCGTGCCGCTCGATTCGATCGAACAGGTCGCCGCGCAATTGCATGAGCACCAGAAGGTCGCCCTGCTGAACATCGACACGTGTCCGGGCTTCGGCCGAGACGAGGCGGTGCTCAAATACTTGCAGCGGCTCGGTGTTGCCGGCGTGCAGAGCACACGGCTCGCCGTGCTGCAGAAGGCACGGGCCTTGGGAATGTTCACCGTGCAGATCGTCTTCTTCACCGACGGCAGCACCGTAGGCAAGGGCATAGCCGCAACGCGCAGCGCCAACCCGCACCTGGTGCAGGTGATGCCGTTCCCGGTGCTCGCCCACATCCCCGATGACGAGCGGGCGAAACTCGGCAGTCACCTGGCGGCGGGCTTCGTGCGCACTCGCGACGACGTCGCCGAGGCGATCGCGAGCGGAGCGTACGGCGTCACCGCCACGTCGACCGAGCTCTGGAAGCTGCGACGCGCCGACCTGGGGTGAGCACGACGCGTCAGCGCGTCACAGGCCGGCGGACGACCTCCCGTGCGAACTGTTTCGCGACCTGCTCGCGACGACCTTGCGGCGCGCGGCGAGAAGGAGCGGCACACCGACCAGAGCCGCCGCCAGTGCGGTCGCGAGCAGCGGCCCTGGTGCCACCCCGCCCCCGGTCGCTGGCAGGCCGATCGTGAGCGTGTATTCGACAGCATCCGCTCCGGCCGCGTTGCTCGCAGTGATTTCGAAGACGAACGTTCCCGTCGCATTGGCCGTGCCGGTGAGCTGGCCGTCGGTCGAGAGTGACAGGCCGTCTGGAAGTGCGCCCGAGGTCACCGCGAAGGTCGGCTCCGGTCGGCCTTCCGCTGCAATGGTCGCCGAGTAGTTCGAACCGAGCGTGCCCGGCGGAAGGGCCGTCGTCGAGATGACCGGAGCGATATCGATGCTGAACACCGTGATCGAGGCGCCGAAGAAGTGGGTGATGTACCCGGTGCTACCGTCGGCGGTGATCGCGATAGCGTTGCTCGCCGATCCGACAGGCATCGCAGAGAGCACTGAATTGTTGGCCGTGTCGATTTCGGTGACCGTTGCGGCACCCTCGTTGGCGAGGTAAGCGCGGAGCCCGTCGGGGGTGATCGCAATATCGACCGGGTTGTTCCCGGCTGCGAACGGTGCGCTGACGCTCGCGGTCGCGGTGTCGATCACGCTCACGGTGCTGTCGCCGTAGTTGCAGACGAAGGCGTGCAAGCCATCCGGCGTGAAGACGACATCGAAGGGAGCGTCGCCGACGTCGATCGTGGTGAGCACCGTGTTCGTCGCCGTGTCGATGACCGTCACGTCGTCGTCGCCGACATCGGTCACGTACACGGTGTTCCCGTCCGGGGAGATTGCAATGCCTGTCGGCAGAGTGCCCACATTGACCGTGTCGATCACGGTGCGAGTTGCCGTGTCGATTACCGCCACTTGGTCAGCCGAACCCACAGTCACGTACGCACGGGAACTGTCCGGGCTTATCGCGAGAGTACTCGCGCTGCCGCCGACCCCGATTTCGGCGACCACAACGTTCGTGTCGAGGTCGATCAGCGAGACACTATTCCCGACGGAGTTGGTCACGAGGGCGAGAGTGCCGTCTGGGGTGATGGCGACGGCGAACGGAAAGCTACCCACCGTGATTACGGCGCTGACCGTCTGAGTATCGAGATCGATGACCGTTACATTGGACGTGCCCGTGGTCACATACGCCTGTTCGCCGTCCGGGGTGATCGCGATGCCGTACGGATTCAGA
>CAYRUW010000110.1:0-6033 GCA_964427465.1 uncultured Diaminobutyricimonas sp. | reverse complement strand
CGACTACCGGCACGACGAACGCGAGCGGCAGCCCGAGCAGGGCGAAATAGCCCATCATCGCGCCGGCTTCCCCGGTGGACACGCCCACATGCTCGATGAGCAGCACCGGCAGCCACGCATACATGGAGTACACATTGAGCGCCGAAACCGTGAAAAGAAGCGTGAGCGAGAGCGCGAGTGCGGAATTGCGCAATCGCGCCGAAGAACCACGGGCTGCGACTTGCAGTTCGGGCGAACGCTCGCGCGCATTCTGCGCGGTCAGCTTGCGGCGATGACGGAGCCAGAGTGCGATCCATGGGAGAAAGGCCAGGAGTGCGAAACCCGCCCAGGCCGCGAGCGCGAGCCGCCAGCCAACCCGCTCGGCCACGGGCACCGCGAGCACCGCGGGAACCGTGGCGCTCACGGCCATGGCGACGACATAGGTCGTGGTCAGCAGCGCGATCCGATCCGGAAAATAGCGCTTCACCACTGGTGGAAGAAGCACGTTGCCGATCCCCATCCCCACGAACGTGAGCAACGTGCCACCGATCAAGACCGCAGCCGAAGGAGCAAGGCCGCGGATAGCATGCCCGGCCACCATGGCCAGGCATGCGCACGCGAGCGACGCCTCGAGCCCGATCCAGCGCGCGAGGGCCGGCGCGAGCACACCCGACGCCGCGAAAGCGGCCAGCGGCACCATGCCGAGCACACCGATCACGACTCCGTCAATCGGCAGATCGGAGCCGATCCGGTCGACGATCGGCGAGAGCATTGCGACCGCCGTTCGCAGGTTCAGCGATAGCAGCAGGATCGCGACGAGCGCCAAAGATCGCCCGGCCCAGATGGGCGATCTGGGCTGGTCCGGCATCGCACCAGCCTACGGAGTGTTCAAGCGCCCAGAATCTGCCGCACTTGTTGCACGTCGGCCTGGATCTGCGTACGCAACTCGGCCATTCCGCCGAGTTTGAGCATCCCGCGCACGAACTCGACGAACTCGACCTCGACCGTCTTGCCATACAAGTCGAAGTCGCGGTCGATCGCGTGCGCCTCGACCTGCCGTTCCGGCACGCCCTCGAAGGTCGGGTTGTTGCCGATCGAGATGGCGGCTGGATGACGCGTGCCGTCGACTACCAGCCAGCCCGCGTACACGCCGTCCGCCGGCACGAGTCCCTCGATGTCCGGGTCGAGGTTCGCGGTCGGGAATCCGAGCTGGCGACCCCGCTGTTGGCCGTGCACGACCTTGGATCGCACCGAATGCGGCCGGTCCAGCAGCCCGGCCGCCTCAGCCACGCGTCCTTCGCCCAGGAGCTTCCGGATCAGGGTGGACGAGGCCCGCGTGCCGGCGGCCACCACGTCGTCGACGAACTCGACCTCGAAACCATGCCGCCGGCCCAGCACAAGCAGCAGATTCGCATCCCCGGAGCCTTTCGCGCCGAACCTGAAGTCGCCGCCGACGAGCACGAGGCGCGCATTCAGCGCGCCGACGAGCACCGTCTCCACGAACTCCTCCGGTGCGAGGGCGGCGAACCGTTCGTCGAACCGCGCCACGAGCGTCACCGCGATGCCGGACCGCTCGAGCAAGTCGAGCTTCTGGTCGAGGCTCACGAGAGCCTCGGGCGCGCGTTCCGGGGCCAGCACCTCGAGCGGGTTGCGGTCGAAGGTCACCACGGCGGGAACGAGGTCGCGTTCGGCGGCCGACCGCCGCAACCCCTCGAGCACCGCTCGATGGCCGGCGTGCAAGCCGTCGAACTTGCCGATCGCGACGGCGCTCGGGCCGATCGAGTCCGGTACGTCGCCGACGGAGCGGAATATCCGCATCACGCCGCCACGACCTTCGGGCGCGAACGCCACAGCCAGGCGATGCCGAGCACGGGCAGCACGAGCGGCACGAAGACGTACCCGCGGCCGAAGTACGACCACACTGTGTCGTGCGCGAACAGCGCCGGGTCGAGGATGCTCAGCATGCCGACGACGAGCACGCCCGCGAACTCGAAGCCGATCGCGGCCCACGCCACGCGATACCAGAGCGTACCGGGCACGACGAGCGCGACCGTCGCAAGAATGTACACGATCGCGGCGAGCGCGGAAAGCGAATACGCCAGGGGCGCCTCGTCGAACTTGGTGGCGATCTGGAATCCGCTGCGACCGGTCGCCGCAAGCGCCAGGATCGCGTAGATCACGACTAGGACTCGGCCGGCGCCACGAGTGCGCGAAGAGAAACTGGGCATCGAACCAACATTAATACGGCTGCGAGGGCCGGTCGCGCCCGGCGTGGTCCCGGTCGCGCCCGGCGTGGTCCCGGTCACGCCAATTGCACGAACCAGATCTCGTGCATCCTGAAGACCATGACTGCTATCGCGAGCGCCGCGACCCCGAGCACGACCGTGCTCCAGCGGGTGCGATCGACTAGCGCCCACAGCGCTGCGAGCGGCGGCAGGAGCATTGCCGAGACCAAATACACGTAGAACTCGATCAGGTTGCCGGTGGGCAGGTTGCCGAACGCCGGTGCTACGAGCGCCACCACGAACTGTGCGATGAGCAGCAGTTCCACGAGCGCAAGCGCGCCGAGGGTCAGGTCCGCCGGCCGGCGCCCCGCGAATCCTGCGACCAGACACAGAACGCCTGCGCCGATGGCGATCCCGGTCTGCACCCAGGTGAACCATTCGATCATCCGAGCACCTCCGGGGTCGGAAAGTTGACGAGACTACGGCCCTCTTGGCCGTCGAACCGGATCAGGCCCGCGAGCCTGCCGTCGGGCGTCACCGCCGCGACCGCCCCGCCCTGCTCGAATGGCTCATCCACGCGGATGCGCTTGCCGTGCGCCAGGTCGCGAGATTGCTGCTGTGTGAGCCGAAGACTCGGAAACAGGGCTTCCGCCACTGCCAGCGGTTCGATCGCCAGGTCGCGCGAAGCCTCGTCGAGGCTCGTCGCGTCCTCGACGCGGAACGGGCCGACTCTCGTGCGGCGCAGGGCCGTCAAGTGCCCGCCGACCCCGAGCGCGGCACCCAGATCGCGAGCCAGCGCTCGGACATAGGTGCCCGACGAGCACTCAACCCGCACGTCGAGCTCGAATTCGTTGTCCCGGCGCGAGCCGAGTAGTTCGAACCGCGAGACCGTCACGGGCCTGGCCTCGAGTTCGATGCTCTCTCCCGCCCGGGCGCGGGCATAGGCACGTTTGCCCGCGACTTTGATCGCACTGACCGTGCTCGGCACTTGCAGGATGTCGCCGGTGAGGTTCGCGATCGCATCGCCCAATCGCGGTTCGGTTACCGCCGCGAGATCGGGGGCGGATGCACGCTCGACGACTTCCCCCTCCGCATCGTCGGTCGTCGTCGATTCGCCCAGCCGGATCGTGGCCAGATATTCCTTGTCGAGTCCGACGAGGTAGGTCAGCAGCCGCGTGGCGCTGTCGAGCCCCAGGATCAGCAGACCGGTCGCCGCGGGGTCGAGCGTTCCGGCGTGGCCGACCTTTCGCGTGCCGACGAGCTTGCGCACTCGCGCTACGACGTCGTGGCTGGTCATGCCGTGCGGCTTGTCCACGAACAATACGCCGCCGTGCCCCTGGACCACGCACTCAGGCTACCAACCGCACCGGGCCCGCCCGCCGACAACACGACCTGCGGCTCACGGCGCCTTCCGGACGATCAGGTGAACAGGGACACGATCTGCCTGCGCAACTCGCCGAGCCGGCTCGCTTGCAGCCGCGCCACTCGGCGAACGGCGAGATCACCGGCCGCGGTGAACAACTTGTCGGGCCTCGCGAAGCTCGCCCGCTGGAGCGAACCATCCGCCAGATCGCCGTCGTCGAATCCAATCGCGAGCCGACTGGAGTACGAGCGCGAGGTGACCTGGCAGAGGATGACATCGCCACGATCGGCATGCGCCACCACAATTGCCGGCCGCAACTTCGCGCCAGACAGGTCGGAGAAGGGAAACGGCACGAGAACGACCTCTCCTATTGCAGGTGTGCCCAAGCCTCGTCCTCCTCCGGGCGATTCCAGTCTCCCAGCGCCGATTCGGTCATGATCGCAAGCCCGGCGCCCGTCTCCGGCTCGGCAGCCGAGATCCGGATCTCGCCGTCGACGAGCGTCACGTCGACGGCATCGCGCAGCCCTGCTTCCTCTAAGAGCGCTTTGGGAATGCGCACGCCTCGGGAGTTGCCGATTCGCACGATCCTGGTCCTCATGTGAGCACAGTGTAATCACCTCAGGCTAGCGAGGTATGAAGCCCTTGCCACCCCATGAGCACGATTGTGCGTAGCGGTCGCACTACCGCGCTGTTGTAGAGGACGAGCCGGTCGGCTATCCGGACCAGCGGCGGCGTCGAGACTCAGGCTCGGGCATAGGATCGTCGGATGCGAGTGGGCGTCATCGGCGCCGGCGCCGTGGGCGGCACGATCGCCGCGCTGCTGGACCGGGCCGGGCACGAGGTACAGGTGACCGCCCGTGGCGAGCATTTGGAGCGGATCGAGCACGCGGGGCTGCACCTTTCCGGCCGCTGGGGCGAGCACGTCGCACGCCTCAGGGCCGCTGCGCACCTGAGCGAGGAACTCGACCTCGTCGTCATCGCCACGAAAGTGCAGGATGCCGAAGCTGCGTTGAAGCAGAACGCGCGTGCACTGCGTGGCATACCGCTCGTGGTCGTGCAGAACGGCCTCACGGGGATCACGACCGCACGGGCGCTCGCGCCCGAGGCACGCGTGCTCGGCGGTCTTGCCCTGTTCGCTTCGTCATATCTGGCTCCCGGGAAGATCGGCGTCACCGCGCCCGGGAGCATCGTCCTGGGCGGCCACGAGCCAGGCGACGACGCGGTCGCAGAACTCGCGGCGCGCCTGTTCGGTGATGTCATGCCCGTGGCCGTTACCGACAACTTCACGGGCGCCCAGTGGACGAAACTCGTGATCAATCAGGTGAACGCGCTGCCGGCGATCACCGGCACGAGTGTGCAGCAAGTGGTCGCCGATTCGCGGTTGCGCCGCATCCTCACCGCCGCCATGCGCGAAAACGTGCGAGTGGGCCTCGCCCTCGGTATCCGGTTCGACCCGGTGCAGGCGATGACCCACCCACTTCTACGGCTGTTCGCGCGGCTGCCTCTTTCCGTTGGACAGCTGTTGCCGATCAGAATGGCGGCGCGGATGGGTTCGGTGCCGAACCCCGCCTCGACGCTGCAAAGCATCCGGCGCGGCCAACCCACTGAGGTCGACTACTTGAATGGTGCCGTAGTCGAAGCCGCGCAGCGGCTGGGGCTAGCAGCGCCGGTCAACGCCGCCATGGTCGAGCTCGTGCACGAGGTCGAACGAACCGGCCGCTTCCTGGCCGCGGACGAGGCGGCAGACCGGGTGCGGCGCCTGCTTGCCAAGCGGTAGCGCGCGTTCAGCTATCGTCGGCGGAATCCGGCTCGTCTTCGCCGTATTCTTCCTCGTGCGGCCGCTGGTACGGGTCGGCATCGCCCGCGTACTGGGCGGTGGAAGCGAGCTCGGACACTTCGCTGTCGCGAAGTCTCGCTTCGGCGAGCAGCCGTTCGATTGAGGCGGCGTTCTCCGGGATCGCATCCGGGATGAACTCGAGCGAAGGGGTGATCCTCGCCGTCAGATTCCGCCCCACCTCACTGCGCAGCATTCCGGTAGCGGCCTTGAGCGCCGCCGCCGAATCCGCTCGCTCCTGCTCGGTGCCGTACACGGTGTAGAACACGCTCGCGTGCTGCAAGTCGCCGGTCACGCGCACATCAGTGATGGTCACGAAGCCGAGTCTCGGATCGCGAAGGCCCTTGTCCAATCGCCGCGCGATGATCTGCTTGATGCGGTCGGCCAGCTTTCTGGCCCGCTGCGGATCCGCCATTTCTCCTGCCTACCTCCCCCACCTGCACGTGGGCCTAAATGCACCGGGCCACCCGTCTCGATACGCCGCGTTCCGCGGCACTCGACCCACGAGCCAGTCCTCCATAGCCTTCACGATCGAGTTGGCGAGGGGCCTGCACAACCCGCGTTCGGCAACCGGTGTTTCCCGTAGCGGGAATCGGGACCAACGCGGCGGCTCGCTCGCCGCCGCGCCCACC
>CAYRUW010000109.1:0-6040 GCA_964427465.1 uncultured Diaminobutyricimonas sp. | reverse complement strand
CGGTTCGCCGATCCAGACCATCTCGCTGTACTCGCAGCCAGAATGGTCGGCGCTCGTCGTGCCCGCAGGGTCCGACATCGACTCGGTGGACGACTTGCGAGGCAAGACCGTCGCCGCGACGATCGGCACCGACCCGTACTTCTTCTTGCTGCAGACCCTCGACGCCGCCGGGGTCGGCCTCGACGAGGTGAACATCCAGAACCTGCAGCACGGTGACGGTGCGACCGCACTGCTGAACGGATCGGTCGACGCGTGGTCGGGTCTCGACCCGATGATGGCCTCTGTCGAAGCCGACAACGGTGCGCAACTCGTGTACCGGAACATCGACTTCAACACCTACGGCTTCCTAAACGCGACAACCGAGTTCCTCGAACGTTCGCCCGACCTCGCCCAGCTCGTCGTGGACGCGTACGAGCGCGCACGGCAGTGGGCGGCCGAGAACCCGGCCGAGACCGTTCAGCTGCTCGCCGAGGCATCCGGTATCGAACTTCCGATCGCGCAAGCCGTGCTCGACCGGACCGTTCTCGACCTCGACCCGGCGCCCGGTGCTGCACAGCGCGCCGTGCTCGAGCGAGTCGGCCCGATCCAGGTTGCCAACGGCGACGTTGCCAACCAAGAAGCGATCGACACTGCGCTCGACGCCTTGTTCAACACGACCTTCATCGAGAAGGCGAACCCGGCGCGGTTCGACTAGGCCGATGACCACCGAGTACCTCAACGGTTCTGCCGTCGCCACGGGCGAGGCGCAAGGATCGGCACCAGCCGAACCGGCCAGCCGGCAGGGGGTTCCCGCCCCTCGCCGGTTGCGCCGGCCCGGCTGGCGCTGGCCGCTCGCGCTCATCATCCCGCTCGGGCTCATCGCCTTGTGGATCGCGCTGACCAGTACCGGTGCCGTGCCGCCGCACCGGCTGCCCTCTCCGACCGCCGTGTTCGAATCGGGAGTCGACCTCGCCGAGCGCGGTCTGCTCGGCCACCACATCGCGATCTCGGTTCAGCGCGTTGCCATCGGATTCGCGATCGGCTCGATAGCCGGACTCGCGCTCGGTGCGATCGTCGGCCTGAGCCGGGTGGGCTCGCACTTGTTCACGGCGACCATCGGCGCGCTGCGCGCCGTGCCTTCGCTCGCGTGGGTGCCGTTGCTGATCCTCTACATGCAATACGGCGAGGATTCAAAGATCACGCTCGTCGCAATCGGCGCGCTGTTCCCCGTGTACACCAACGTGGCCGGCGCGCTGCGGCACGTCGATCGGCAACTCGTCGAAGCCGGGCGCGCTTTCGGGTATCGGGGCTTGAAACTCTTCGCGACCGTGCAACTGCCGGCCATCGTGCCATCGATCGTCTCCGGATTGCGGCTCGCGCTCGCCCAGGCCTGGCTGTTCCTGGTGGCCGCGGAATTGGTCGGCTCGACCATGGGGCTCGGCTTCCTGCTGGTCGAATCCCAGGGCAACATGCGCACCGATCGCATCTTCCTCACGATCGTCGTGCTCGCCGTCCTCGGAAAAGCGACCGACGCCTTGATCGGGCTGTTCGAGAGGTGGCTGCTCAGACACTGGGGCTGATCGCCGGTCTCCTGCCCGCTCCGGGCGTGTATCCTCGACTTGCAGACATCCTTTAAAGCCGTCCAGCGAGGCGGGGAAGGAGGTCAGGGTTGCAGGCACGCACCGTGTTGCAGCAGGCTGACATCGTCCGGGCGCTGACCCGGATCGCGCACGAGATCCTCGAAGCCAATCGCGGCGGTGCCGGACTCGTCGTACTCGGCATTCCCACTCGCGGCGTCGTGCTCGCGGAACGGATCGCCGCGCTCGTCACAGAGTTCTCCGGCAAGCACGTCCAGGCCGGCTCGCTCGACGTGACCATGTACCGCGACGATCTACGTCACCATCCCACTCGCGCACCGGCACCAACTCGCATTCCCGCCGGCGGTGTCGACGGCAAGACCGTCGTGCTCGTCGATGACGTGCTCTACTCGGGTCGTACGATCCGCGCGGCGCTGGACGCGCTCGGCGATCATGGCCGACCGCGTGCCGTGCGCCTCGCGGTACTGGTCGACCGCGGTCACCGCGAACTGCCGATCCGGCCCGACTTCGTAGGCAAGAACCTGCCTTCGGCCGCCACCGAACGTGTGAACGTGCGGTTGACCGAGACCGACGGAGCCGAGGAGGTGACGATCGAGAATGCGGCACCTGCTCTCGACTAGGCACCTTAGCCGCGACGAGGCGGTAGCGATTCTCGATGTCGCCGAAGACATGGCGGATGTCGCGGGCCGGGAGGTCAAGAAGCTGCCGACTTTGCGCGGCAAGACCGTCGTCAACCTCTTTTTCGAAGATTCCACTCGCACGCGCATCTCGTTCGAGGCCGCGGCGAAACGGTTGAGCGCCGACGTGATCAACTTCAGCGCAAAGGGTTCGAGCGTGTCCAAGGGGGAGAGCCTCAAAGACACCGCCCAGACCCTCGCCGCCATGGCCGCCGACGCGGTCGTGCTCCGGCACGCCGCTTCGGGTGCCGCGCAAGTGCTCGCAGACAGCGATTGGATCGACGCGGGCGTCGTGAATGCCGGGGATGGCACCCACGAGCATCCGACCCAGGCGCTGCTCGACGCATACACCATGCGCAAACGCAAGTACGGCGATCGTTCCCGGGGTCGCGATCTCGAGGGAATGCGCGTTGCGATCGTCGGCGATGTGCTGCATTCGCGGGTGGCCAGGTCCAATGTGTGGCTGCTGGAAACATTGGGCGCCGACGTCGTGCTTTGCGCGCCTGCGACGCTCCTGCCGGTCGGTGTGCGCAGCTGGCCGGTGGCCCTCAGCCATCACTTCGACGAAGTCGTCGACGCAGAACCGGACGCCGTGATGATGTTGCGCATCCAGGCCGAACGGATGAACGCTGCATACTTTCCATCCGCCCGCGAATACGCGCGCGAATGGGGACTCGACGACGAGCGATTCCGCAGACTGCGCCCGGATACGATGGTCATGCACCCGGGGCCGATGAATCGCGGTCTCGAGATCAGCGCCGCCGCTGCAGACTCCGCGCAATCAACCGTTCGGGACCAAGTCGCCAACGGCGTGTCCGTGCGGATGTCCGTGCTCTATCTGCTGCTCTCGGGCGCGATCGAGCAGTCACCGGGCGAATCGGACGGGCGGTCCGAAGCGGTCGTCGGTGCCGGGAACGCCGTATCCGGCGATGGAGGAGTGACATGACCCTGATCATCCGCCAGGCGAAGCTCCCCGATGGCGAGACGACCGACCTGCGGATCGACGACGGCGTCATTTCCGAACGCGGTACGGGTCTGAGCGCGCCCGGTGCACGCGAGATCGAGGGCGACGGTCTTATCGCGCTGCCCGGCCTCGTCGACCTGCACACGCATTTGCGCGAACCCGGGTTCGAGCAGAGCGAGACGGTTCTCACGGGTTCTCGTGCTGCAGCCGCGGGCGGCTTCACCGCGGTCTTCCCGATGGCCAATACGCTCCCGGTGGCCGACACCGCGGGCGTGGTGGAGCAAGTGCACGCCCTCGGCGAACGGCACGGGTATGTCACGGTACGGCCCATCGGCGCGGTCACTGTTGGACTCGAAGGCCGCAGA
This sequence comes from uncultured Diaminobutyricimonas sp., assembly GCA_964427465.1. Lineage (GTDB taxonomy): Bacteria > Actinomycetota > Actinomycetes > Actinomycetales > Microbacteriaceae > Diaminobutyricimonas. The sequence goes on along the minus strand of CAYRUW010000109.1, from coordinate 2,457 downwards.
CTCGCGGAGATCGGCGCGATGTCGCGTTCGCGTGCTGCGGTCAGGGTGTTCTCCGACGACGGCCATTGCGTGCACGATGCGCTGCTCATGCGCCGTGCGCTCGAATATGTGAAGACTTTCGACGGCGTGGTCGCCCAGCACGCACAAGAGCCGCGGCTGACCGAAGACGCGCAGATGAACGAGGGCGAGCTCTCCGGCGAGCTGGGCCTGACCGGCTGGCCTGCCGTCGCCGAGGAATCGGTGATCGCACGAGATGTGCTGCTCGCGCAGCACGTGGGTGCTCGCTTACATGTATGCCATGTCTCGACGGCAGGTTCGGTCGATGTGCTCCGCTGGGCGAAATCGCGCGGCGTGCAAGTGACCGCTGAGGTGACCCCGCACCATTTGCTGCTCACCGAGGAACTCGCTCGCGGCTACGATTCGCGGTTCAAAGTGAACCCGCCGCTGCGTCGCGAAGAAGACGTGCAGGCACTGCGTGCGGGTCTTGCGGACGGCACTATCGACATCGTGGCGACCGATCATGCACCGCATCCGGTGGAGAGCAAAGAATGCGCGTGGCCGGAAGCGGCGTACGGGATGGTGGGACTGGAGACGGCGCTGAGCGTCGTGCACAAGGCCATGATCGAAACAGAGCTGCTCGAGTGGGCCGACGTGGCACGAGTCATGTCGACGGAGCCTGCTCGCATCGGACGGCTGCCGGGCTACGAGGCGCCGCTCGCGAAAGGTGCCCCGGCCAATCTTGTGCTCTACGACCCCACTGCGACGACGGAAGTCACGACCGGAATCCTCCGGGGCAAGAGCGTGAACTCGCCGTACCTGGGAAAAAGGTTGCCGGGCCGGGTGGTCGCGACCGTGCACGAGGGCCGACCGACCGTGCTGGATGGCGAAGTGCTACCCGTGGAGGAGGTCCGCCGTGGATGACCGGTTGCCTGCTGCCCTGATCGTCGTCGGCGTCTTCGCGCTGCTGGTCGCGCTCATGTGGCTCGGCTGGCGAGGCAAGCGCCGTCGCCAGTCGGAAATCGCGGAACCCGAAGCGGTGCCCGCTTCGTTCGGCGAGGTCGCTTTGAGCACCGAGGGGCTGCACGTCGCGACGACTTTCTCCGGCCGTCCCGTGGAGCGCGTGACCGTGGCCGGTCTGGGCTTCCGCGCTCGCACTGGCGTGCTCGTGGGTCCCGCCGGAGTCGCATTGCAGATGGCCGGTAAGCGCGATGTGTTCATTCCCGCCGCAGCCGTCAATGGTGCGGGACGCTCGAACTGGACGGTCGACAAAGCGGTCGAAGCGGGTGGGCTCGTGGTCGTGACCTGGTCGCTCGGCGACACACTCGTCGACACCTACTTACGCGTGGATGACTCCGCGGCCCTCACCGATGCCCTTGAGGCGCTCATCTCCTCCGGACAAGGAAGTGCAGCCAATGAGCTTTGAACCCGCAGTACTGGTACTCGAAGACGGCGCGCGCTTCAGTGGCAAGGCCTATGGCGCGCTCGGCCGCACACTCGGCGAGGCCGTGTTCGCGACAGGCATGAGCGGGTACCAGGAGACGCTGAGCGACCCGAGCTACGCCGGCCAGATCGTGGTCATGACCGCCCCGCACATCGGCAACACGGGTATGAACGACGAAGACCTCGAATCCGACCGGATCTGGGTCGCCGGCTACGTCGTCCGCGACCCGTCCCGCGTAGTTTCCAACTTCCGCGCGGAACGCAGCCTCGACGAGGATCTGGTCGCGAACAACATCGTCGGCATCAGCGGCATAGACACTCGCGCGGTCACCCGGAGGTTGCGCGACGCCGGGGTCATGCGTGCCGGCATTTTCTCCGGCGACGACGCGAGTCTTCCGGCCGACGAGCAATTGGACCTCGTGCGATCGGCCGAACCGATGGCCGGCCGCAACCTTTCCGCGGCGGTGTCGACCAAGAAGCCGTACGTAGTTCCGGCGACCGGCGAGAAGCTCGGAAACCTCGCCGTGATCGATCTCGGGGTGAAGCTCTCCACGCTCAGGCAACTGGCCGAACGCGGCTTCGACGTGCACGTGCTTCCGCAGACTTCGTCCCTCGAAGACGTGCTCGCGATCGACCCCGTCGCGGTGTTCTACTCGAACGGTCCAGGCGATCCAGTGGCCTCCGAGCGGCACGTGGAGATTCTGCGAGGCGTGCTTCGCGACGGGCTGCCGTTCTTCGGCATTTGTTTCGGCAACCAATTGTTCGGCCGGGCCTTGGGATTCGAGACCTACAAGCTGCCGTTCGGGCACCGGGGGATCAACCAGCCGGTGCTCGACAAGGCGACCGGCCGGGTCGAGATCACGAGCCAGAACCATGGATTCGCGGTGCGCGCGCCGCTGGATGAAACCGTCGAATCGCCCGCCGGATTCGGCCGCGTCGAGGTGAGCCACTACAGCCTCAACGACCAGGTAGTGCAAGGGCTGCGGGCGCTCGACATCCCCGCTTTCTCGGTGCAGT
>CAYRUW010000108.1:0-6058 GCA_964427465.1 uncultured Diaminobutyricimonas sp. | reverse complement strand
CTGACGCAGGTCGAGGAACTCGGGGAAGTCGAGGTGCCAGTTCTCCATGTAGAAGCACAGCGCACCGAACTTCTTGCCTCCGCGACTGACCGCGCGCAGCACCGAGTCGATCGTGTGCATGAACGGGATCGGCCCAGTAGACGTCGTGTTGTTGGAACGGATGGGCGAGCCTTGCGCGCGCAGTTTGGTGACCGAGAGCCCGATGCCTCCGGTGCCTTTGGTGAGCCACATCACGTCGCGAACGGTCTTCGCGATGTGCTCCATGTCGTCCTGCATCTCCATCACGAAACAGTTCGCAAGCTGCGGGTAGATGGTGCCGGCGTTGACGAGCGTGGAGCCGGCAGCCAGGTATTCGAGCTTCGACATCTTGTCGTAGAACGCGATCGCCGCAGAGGTGGGGTCGGCTTCGTTGAGTGACAGGCCCATCGCGATGCGCATCCAGAAGTATTGCGGCACTTCGAGCGCGTCGCCGTTGCGGCCTTTGATGCCATACCGGTTGCTCAGGGTGACCACGCCGATGTACTTGAGCAGGTCGTCGTGTTCCGGCTTGAGCGCGTTGGCGAGCTGGTCGAGATCGAACAACTGTGCAAGCCGCGGGTCGAGCAGTCCCTCGTCGACGCCACGGCGGATGTTGCGGGCGAAGTGCAGCGCGTGCAGCGCTTTGAGTTGCTGCGGCGTTTCGTAGTCGCCGAGCACGCGCTTGTACACGGTTTTCAAGAGCAGCCGGGCCGCGACGGTGTCGAACGCGGGGTCGTCTTTCACGTTCTGCAGCGCAACCTGGATGACCGCTTCGTCGAGTTGCTGCGTGGTGATGCCATCGAACAGGGTGAGCTCGAGCTCCGAGGCGATCTGGGTGACCCAGGTGATGCTCTCGTCGAGCCCTTCGCTCGCGCGCTCGATCGCCAGGTTGATCTTGTTCGCGTCGTACGGTTCGCGCTCCCCATTGCGCTTGACGACCGTGATGGCCACTTCGACTCCCTCTCTTGCGCGGATCTCGCCGCGCCATTCCCCGTTTTCCGTATCGCGGATGCCGCCGGCGGCGCCCGCCTGCAGGCTCGCCGAACACCACATCCCGCCCCGCGAAGCCCCTGGACCGATTCGCGGTTCGACCACTATATATCGGGGCACCGACGCACAGACACCCGCACATGTTGTGGGCGTGTCATCCACACTTGTGCAAAACCAAACGCGGTTCTGCCCAGCCGCGCACCCGCCGCAAGCCCCGGAATCACTGGCATCGACGGCTAGGATGAGGCTCTTGTGAGTAGCTACGCGGGCCTGTTGAGAACTCGCGGCGTGGCCCGCATAGTCGCCGCACAACTGGTCGCCCGGTTCCCCAGCGGGATGCTCTCGCTCGCGTTCCTGCTGCACATCGAGAAAGTGCACGATTCGTACGGCGCGGCGGGTCTCGTGCTCGCCGCGACGAGTGTCGGCCAGGGCGTCGCCGGACCGCTCACGAGCCGCTGGATGGGGCGGTGGGGAATGCGCCCCGTGCTCATCCTCACCCTCGTCGTGTGCGCGAGCGCGGTCGCCATCGTGGCGTTCGTCACCCTGCCCGTGTGGCTGTACATGCTCGTAGGACTCGTCGCCGGGCTCAGCAACCCGCCCGTACAGCCGGCGGTGCGCACCATCTACCCGAAGATGGTCACCGCCAACCAGCTCACCCCGCTGTTCTCACTCGACGCATCCGCACAAGAGCTCATCTGGGTCGGCGGCCCGGTGATCACCACGTTCGTCTCGATCCAGATTTCGACCGAACTCGGCATCCTGCTCGCCGTCGCGTTCCTGATCGGCGGCGGCATCTGGTTCATCGCCTCGCCGGAAGTCGGGCAAGTGCGGATACCTCCCAGCAGACGGCGCCTGGGCACGGTGCTCGCCCGGCCCGCCGTGCTGCTCTCATTCGTGACCGGGTTCCTCGTCATCGGGGCGTGCGCCGCGGTCGAAGCCGGAGTCGTCGCCACCTTCGGTCACGGCGGACCGCAGGCCGGCATCGTGCTCGCGATCTTCTCGGTCGCATCCCTGGCCGGCGGGCTCGCGCTCGGCCACCTTCCGGTCGGACCGTGGGCGCTCGCCCGGCGCATCCTGATCATTTTCGTCGGCTTCGCCCTGGCGATGCTCGCACTCGACTTCTGGTGGCTCACCGGTTCGCTCGTCGTCGCCGGCTTCGGACTCGCCCCGGCGCTTGCCGTCATGTTCACGATCGTCTCAGCGAGCGTGCGGTTCAGCGACACTGCGGAGGCCTACGGCTGGATCGGCACCGGGCAGCTCATGGGGGTCGCGCTCGGCTCGGCCATGGCCGGATTCCTCATCGACGGTTTCGGTCCTCCCGGCGCATTCTGGGTCGCCGCGGGCCTCGCGCTCGCGGGGCTGCTCGTGGCCGTCGCGTTCCACAGCTGGCACCCCGACCTGCGCGGCCGGAGCGCAGCACCGATCGCCGACACCGCACCGGTCGCCCTGCCGCGCCCTACCAACGAATAGTGCCCGACCGCGAATAATGGGGAGGATGCAGCCCTCACCGAATTTGAACCTGAACGACGGACGCACCATCCCCCAGATCGGACTCGGCGTGTACAAGGTCGAAGACCGGCATGCAGCCGGCCTCGTCGCCGGCGCGCTCGAGATGGGCTACCGGCACGTCGACACCGCGAGCCTCTACGAGAACGAGCGGGGGGTGGGCGAAGGAGTGCGCGCATCCGGTGTTCCGCGCGAGCAGGTGTTCGTCACCACCAAGCTCTGGAACGCCGACCAGGGTCGGGATTCGACGTTGCGAGCCTTCGACGCCAGCCTCGATCGGCTCGGCCTCGACTATGTCGACCTCTACCTCATCCACTGGCCTGTGCCGAGCAGAGACCTCTACGTGCAGACGTGGCGTGCGTTCGAGGAACTGCAGCGCGACGGGCGAGCGCTCTCGATCGGTGTCAGCAACTTCCAGCCGCACCACATCGAACGGCTGCGGAACGAGACGGATGTCTTGCCGAGCGTGAATCAGGTCGAACTTCACCCGTGGCTGCAGCAGCAGACGGTGCGCGAATACCACGCGCCGCTCGGCATCCTGACCGAGTCGTGGTCGCCACTTGCGCGTGGCGGCGCGCTCGGCGAGGAGGCGATCGTGCGGATCGCGGCGAAGCATGGCGTCACGCCCGCGCAAGTGGTGATCCGCTGGCATGTGCAATTGGGCAATGTCGTGATCCCGAAATCCAATTCGCTCGAACGCGTGCGGGAAAACTTCGACGTGTTCGGTTTCGAGCTCACGCCCGAGGACATGGCTGCGATCCGCTCGCTCGATTCCGGTCGACGCACCGGTGCCGACCCCGACTTGGGGTGATGGCGCGCGTCACCAAAGGGGGTGCACGATTTCGCGGAAGTAGCGATCGTAAAGATCTGCGACCTCTTGCGCGAAGTCCTGACCGAGCGGCTCGACCGTGCCTGCATACGCGTTCTGCCGCGCTTGCTCGGCGTTCCGGGCACCCGGGATGACGCAACTCACGTCGTCGAGCTGGGCGAGCCACGCGAGTGCCGCCGTTGCCGGCTCGAGGCCGCGCTGTTCCGCGAGCGCGGCGAACTCGCGTGCCGCCGCGACCCCGCTCTCGAAGTCGACCCCGGAGAAGGTCTCCCCCACGTCGAAGGCATGACCGCGCCGGTTGTAGGTGCGGTGGTCGTTCGCCGGGAACGTCGTGTCGGCGGTGTAGCGGCCGCTGAGCAATCCGGATGCTAGCGGCACCCGCGCGATGATGCCGACCCCGGCCTCGCGTGCCGCCGGCAGTACCTCATCGATCGGTTTCAGCCGGAACGCATTGAGGATGATCTGCACGGTCGCGACGCCCGGCCTCGCGATCGCCGTGAGCGCTTCGTCAACGGTCTGCACGCTCACCCCGTATGCGGCGATCGCCCCCTCGTCGACGAGCCGGTCGAGGTCGTCGAAGACCCGGTCTTGCGAGTAGACCTCGGTCGGCGGGCAATGCAATTGCACGAGGTCGAGCCGGTCACGGCGCAGGTTGCGGCGAGACCGATCGGTCCACTCGCGGAACTTGGCCAGGTTGTAGTTCTCGGCGACTTGCGGCTCGCGCCGGCCCATCTTGGTCGCAACGAACACGTCGAGCCCGGGCTCGGCCGCGAGGAAGCCGCCGATGATCTGCTCGCTGCGCCCGTCGCCGTAGACGTCGGCCGTGTCGAACATGGTCACGCCTGCTTCGACGGATGCTTCGAGCACCTGGCGGGCGTCCGCCTCGGAGACATCGCCCCAGTCGCTGCCGAGCTGCCAAGTGCCGAGCCCGATCGCCGACACTTCGGCACCGGTCCGTCCTAGGGTCTTCGTCCTCATCCCTTCAGCCTAGAGTCAAGCTTTCGTCATTCGATGTATGCGCGTCGAAAAGTGTTCCCGGGATGCGCCTACCGCCCGCCCTCTGGTGCGACCGGCTGCTCCGCCTCGAGACGACCGGAAGCACCGTCCCGCCGGCTGTCGTGATCGGCGGTACGGTCGCTCCCGTCGATCGCGGCAGCGACCGCCTTGGCCAAACGCAACCGCACCAGATGGTCGTTCGCTTCCACGCGATGCGATCGCACGTGGCGCATCTGCTCGACGATGCGCAGCCCGGCGGGCATGATGAACGGGTCGAGCGTGCCGTAGACGACCTCGACGGGCGCCTTCACTGCGGCGATGTCGCTAACCGTCGTCTGCGACTCGACGGCGCGTTCCAGCGAGCGGACGAAAGCCGTCCAATTGTGCTCGTTCACCTCGAGCACGTCCTTGATCGGCAGCAGCTTGCCGAGCACCGCTGCGTTCTTGATGGTGAACCCTTTGTTCGAGCGCAAGAAGTCGTACGCCTTCAGGTAGAGACCCATCGCCGCGCGATCGGCCGGGTCGCCGAACGTCTCGGGCGGCTGGTACACGGGCGGGCTCACGAGCACGAGCTTCGAGACCCTCGAACCATGTATCGCTGCATACCGCGCGACGATCAGGCTGCCCATGGAATGCCCGACGAGCGTGAACGGCCGGCGCAACTTGAGTCTGCGCAAAGTGGCAGTGAGCGCGTCGACGTGCTCCTCGATCGTGAACTCTGCGTCTGCCGGCGCCGTGGACTGCCCGAACCCGAGGATGTCGACTGCGATCACCCGGTACCGGTCGGTGAGCAGCGGGATCAGGTTCTCGAAGGTCACCGAAGACGACGCGATGCCGTGCACGAGCACCACGACGGGCCCTTCGCCCTCGTCCACGGCAACGTGCAAGGGCGGCCCGGGGCGCGAGAACAGCCGGCTGAACCATCCCATGGCTCGATTATTACCCCTCCGCTCTGGCACCGGCTGCAAGTGCTAGCTTGGCTGCTGGAGCCCGACCGGCTCGCGGACGAGGGCGGCAGTACCCGCAGAGCGACAAGACTGACCGAAAAGGTGAGTCATGGCCTGGACGATACTGATCCTCTCGGGGGTGCTCGAGGCGGTGTGGGCGGCGGCGCTTGCGGAATCGAAAGGGTTTCGCCGCATGAAGCCGACGATCGTGTTCGCGCTCGCGCTCGTCGGGAGCATGGCCGGTCTCGCGTTCGCGATGTCCGAGATCCCGACCGGCACGGCCTATGCGGTCTGGGTGGGCACCGGCGCGACCCTCACGGCACTGTGGGCGATCGTGACCGGAATGGAACGCGCGACCCTCGGCCGGATGCTGTTGCTGGTCGGCCTCGTGGCGTGCGTCGTCGGCTTGAAGCTGGTGAGCTGAATGCCCTGGATCGTGCTGCTGGCCAGCGCCGTGTTCGAAGCGGTGTGGGCGACCGCGCTCGGCATGTCCGAGGGACTCACCCGGCCGTTGCCCACCGCGGTGTTCGCGGTCGCACTGGTCGTGAGCATGGCCGGGCTCGCCATCGCGATGCGGCAGATTCCGCTGAGCGTGGCGTATGCGGTCTGGACCGGGGTCGGTGCGGCGCTCACAGTCGCTTTCGCCATGGCGACCGGCGCCGAGCCGTTCACTTGGACGAAGACGGTCTTCTTGGCCGGCATCATCGGCTGCGTGATCGGTCTAAGACTCCTCAAGACCCCGTCCGCTCAGGGAGACCGCCAAGAAGCTGGA
>CAYRUW010000107.1:0-6145 GCA_964427465.1 uncultured Diaminobutyricimonas sp. | reverse complement strand
GTGGTGGCAGACCGAGACCGGTGCGATCATGATCAGCGCACTGCCAGGGGTCACCACGACCAAGCCGGGCTCGGCCCAGGTCGCCCTGCCGGGCATATCCGTCGACGTGCTCGACGATGACGGAACGCCTGTCGGCGTCGACAAGGGCGGACTGCTCGCGGTCACCGAGCCCTGGCCGGCGATGCTGCGAGGAATCTGGGGCGACCCGGAGCGCTACAAGCAGACCTATTGGGAGCAGTTCGGCGACAAATATCTGGCCGGCGACGGCGCCCGGAAGGACGAGGACGGCGACATCTGGATCCTCGGCCGGGTGGACGACGTGATGAACGTCTCCGGGCACCGGCTCTCGACGATGGAGATCGAGTCGGCGCTCGTATCGCACAACTGGGTGGCAGAGGCGGCCGTCGTCGGCGCATCGGACGACACGACCGGTCAAGCGGTCGTCGCGTTCGTGATCGTCAAGGCCAGCCAGGCCGAGGTCGCGACGGCGGGCGAGGCGGCGGATGTGCTGCGCGCCCACGTCGCTCAGCAGATCGGCGCGATCGCGAGGCCCCGCCAGTTGTTCGTGGTCTCGGAGCTGCCGAAGACGCGTTCGGGCAAGATCATGCGCCGGCTGCTGCGCGATGTCGCGGAGGGCCGGGAGATCGGCGACACCACGACACTTGCCGACAGCTCGGTCATGCAGATCATCACCGACAAACTGCGCTGACCCGTAGGCCGGACTCCCGGCGGCCAGGCCGGGCCGGTCAGGCTCAACCGGCCCGGCGGAGCGTGTCGCGCGGCCGGCCAGGCTGAAACCGGTCAGGCTGAGCCGGCCAGACGGGTCGGCAGTCGGCTCGAGTCGCCCGCGAACACCGAGGCGCATTGCGCCAATGGGCAGCGTGGCGACTCGGGCGGCCGGCCCGGCCGGGCGGGGCGACCAGGCGACCCTGTCGATCAGAGAACGAGCGACCAGGCGAACTCGCCGATCACGGGAACTCCACGATCACGCGAACTCCGCGATCAGGCGAACTCGGCTATGAGTTCGACCTCCACGGGCGCGTCGAGCGGCAGTACGGCCACGCCCACCGCGCTGCGCGCATGACGCCCCGAATCGCCGAACACCTCCACCAATAGTTCCGAAGCCCCGTTGATCACGGCGGGCTGGCCGGTGAAATCGGGGCTCGACGCGACGAACCCGGTGACCTTGACCACTCGAGTGACCCGGTCGAGCGAACCGATCGCGCCTTTCGCAGCGGCGAGCGCGTTGAGTGCGCAAGTGCGCGCGAACTGCCAGGCCTCCTCCGCCGAGATCTCCGCGCCGACCTTGCCCGTGGCCGGCAGCGCGCCCGCAACGAACGGCAATTGGCCAGCCGTGTAGACGAGGTTGCCGCTTACTTGCGCGGGAACGTACGCAGCCACCGGCGGCGCCACATCCGGCAGCACCAGACCCAGCTCCCCGAGTCGTTCCTCGATCTGGCTCACTGGCTCTTCTCCCGCTTCAAATAGGCCACCAGACCGCCTTCGGGACCAGTCACGATCTGCACGAGTTCCCAGCCCTGATCGCCCCAATTGTTGAGGATCGCGGTCGTTTTGTGCACCACGAGAGGTGTCGTCATGTACTCCCAGGTCGGCATGTCGGCTTCCGTTCAGCTTCGTCGGCGGGCGATTCCCTTACCCTTAAGCCTATGTCTGCCCAGAAGAGGACCGTCGGCGGTGTGTTCGGCGCGATTGCCGGGATGCTCGGATTCAGTGCCATAGCCGGAGTTCTCGTGACCGTCATGGTCACTCCGGCCATCGCCGTGACCGGTATGACCGCCACGACTTCGATCGACATCTTCGAGACCCTGCCTACGTACATCGAGATCGGGCAGCAGCGCGAGCGCAACCGGATCTTCGCCAAATCGGGCGACGAATACGTGCAGATCGCCACCGTCTGGTCGCAGAACCGCGAAGAGGTCGGCTGGGATGACGTCTCCCAGTATGCGAAGGACGCCGCGATCAGCGGCGAGGACCGGCACTTCTACGAGCACAACGGTGTCTACATCCCTTCCGTGATCCGTGCCGCGGTCGGCAACCTCGCCGCGGGCGAGATCGAGAGCGGCGCCTCGACCCTCACGATGCAGCTCGTCAAGAACATCCAGGTGCAGAAGACCCTCGAGATCGAGAACGCCGAACTGCGCGAGCAGGCGTACTGGGACGCCGTCGACCCCAAGGGGTACGACCGCAAGCTGAAAGAGATGAAGCTCGCGATCTCACTCGAGAAGAAGTACTCGAAAGAAGACATCCTTCTCGCGTACCTGAACATCGCGAACTTCGGCAATGCCACCTACGGCATCGAGGCCGCCGCCGAGCGCTACTACAGCACGTCGGCGAAAGACCTCACCATCGCGCAGGCCGCGAGCCTGCTCGCGATCGTGCAGCAGCCGGGCGCCCGTAACCTCGGCGACCCCGAGAACTACGAAGCCAACAAACAGCGCCGCGACCAGATCCTCACCCGCATGCTCGAAGACGAGCGGATCACCAAGGCCGAATACGACGAGGCCATCGCAACGCCGGTCGACGAGACGACCGTGGCGCTCTCGCCGCCGAAGAGCGGATGCCGCAACGCGCACCAGTACGCGAAACTCATGTGCGACTACGTCGTCAAGAGCATCGACGAGCTCGAGGCGCTCGGATCGAACCCCGAGCAGCGCAAGGCGAACTGGGAGCACGGCGGCTACGACGTATACACCTCGCTCGACGTGAAACTGAACAAGGTCGCCACGCAGAGCATCCTCAAGTACGCCCCGGCCAACGAGAAGCGGTTCAAGCTCGGATCGGCTGTCGCCTCGGTCGAGGCCGGTACGGGCTGGATCATCACCATGGCGCAGAACAAGACGTTCGACGATGCGCCGGAGGCCGCCGACGACCCCACCAAGACTGCGATCAACTTCACCTCTGACAAGGCCTATGGCGGCTCGAACGGGTTCCGTGCGGGCTCGACCTTCAAGCTGTTCACCCTGATCGAGTGGCTGAAAGCCGGTCACGGGCTGAACGAGGTGCTCGACGCAACACCGAAGACCCGTCAGATCTCGCAGTTCACGAACTCGTGCGTGGGCATGGGCGGTTCCTCTTGGCGCACCAAGAACAGTGCGGGCGAGACCGGGCCGTGGAGTGTGATCAACGCGACCGCGAGCTCGGTGAACAACATCTTCGTCGAGATGGCACTGCAGTTGGACTTGTGCGCGATCGCGAAGACCGCGGAGGCCCTCGGCGTGCATTCGGCGAACGGCGATCCGATCAAGTCGCAATTCCCGGCGTTCATCCTCGGTTCGGCCAACGACAACGTCTCGCCGATCACGATGGCCGCCGCATATGCGGGCATTGCGAACGGTGGAGTGTACTGCAAGCCGATCGCGGTGACTCACGTCATCGACCAGGACGGGAACGAGCTGCCTGGCGAGACCTCCGAATGCAGCCGGGCCGTGGACCCGAGCGTGAACGCGGCGGCAATCTACGCACTGCAGCGCGGCATGAGCCGTTACCCCTCGAACCCGCACGACGGCACACCCATGTTCGGCAAGACGGGTACCACGGATGCCGCCGAGCAGACGTGGGTGATGGGCGTGAGCTCAAAGGTGGCCACGGCGACCTGGGTCGGGAACATCATCGGCGACGCGTCGATGTACCGCATGAACATGTCGCTTGCGCGGCACTACATCGCCCGGCCGATCCTCGCCGCGATCAACGCGCGCTATGGGGGCGACGGCTTCCCGAGCCCGGAGTCGCGCTTCCTTTCGGGAGCGGCCGCTCCGGTGATTCCGGCGGAGATCATCGGCATCTCCGCCGAGGGCGCCAAGGCGGCCCTCGAGGCGCTCGGCCTGACCTACCAGGACGGCGGCCAGATCGATTCCGACCTTCCCGCGGGTCAGGTCGCGAAGACCGATCCCGCCCCCGGCACGAAGGTCGCGCGAGGCACGATCGTCAAGGTGTACACGAGTAAGGGGAACCTCGCGATCATCCCGGATGTCGTCTCGGGCAACCCGCAGTACGCCGACGCGGTCGCGGCGCTCAACGCGGCCGGTTTCACCAACGTGACGGAAGTGTGCGAGGTGATCGCCCCGCCGTCACCGCCGGACGACCCGGGTGGCGACCCGACGATGGCCGGTCGGGTCACGGCCGTGGATCCGGCCGTCGGCACCGCGGCGCCGAAGGACGCCGCGGTGCAGTTGACGGTGAAACGCATGAGTTGCTGACGCGCCTGACTCTGTCGCGCTCGAGAAGGTGAGAAGGTAGCCCGATGAGCACGAGACGCGGCAATCCGGCCGTAGCAGGCATAGGCGCTCTGGTCGCGGCCGGTGCCGCCGCTCTCGCCTATGGCTCGCTCGTGGAACGCAACCGGTTCACGGTACGAACCGAGCACGTGCCCGTGCTCGACCCGGAATCCCGGCCGATAACGGTGCTGCACTTGAGCGACCTGCACATGGCACCGTGGCAAGAGCGCAAACAACGCTGGTTGCGTTCGCTGCGTGCCCTCGAACCGGACCTGATCGTGAACACCGGTGACAACCTGGGCCACGAACGCGGGCTCGAGGGCATCGAGCGCGCGCTCGAGCCGTTCCGCGGCGTGCCTGGAGTCTTCGTGCACGGTTCGAACGATTACTTCTCGCCTGTGGCGAAGAACCCGCTCGCATACTTCGGCAGCCCTTCGGAAAAGTTCAAGCAATCACCCGATCTCGACACCGGCGCGCTCGAGCGCTTTTTCGAGGATGAACTGGGCTGGCTCGACTTGAACAACAAGGCCCGCGCGCTTGAGCTGCGCGGTTCGCGGCTCGAACTGTTCGGCACGGCCGACGCGCACCGCGGCTGGGACCGGCCGCACCAGCTCACGAGCGAGATCGAGCGGATGCGCGAGAACGTCGGCTGGCAGGACGATCGCCAGGGGCCGCAGACGGTCTCGATCGGGGTCACCCATGCGCCCTACCAGCGCGTGCTCGACAGCTTCGTCACGCACGGCGCCGACGTGATCTTCGCCGGGCACACCCACGGCGGCCAAGTGCGCATCCCCGGCCGGCCTGCGCTCGTGACCAATTGCGACATCCCGCGACGGCTCGCCCAAGGGCTCGGCTTGTGGCACCACGCCCACCGGGCCGCCTACTTGAACGTGTCGGCCGGCATCGGCACCTCGATCTACGCGCCGGTGCGTTTCGCGTGCCCTCCCGAGGCCGTGCTCGTGACACTCACTCCTGGCGATTTCGGCTATCCTTGACGAGGCCCCACCGGGGCCGGCACCATCGGGGTGTGGCGCAGCTTGGTAGCGCGCTTCGTTCGGGACGAAGAGGTCGTGGGTTCAAATCCCGCCACCCCGACTCTTTCTCACTTTTGCTTGCGGCGCTTCGCCGGACCGCAGTCACAGCCGCGCAGCGCGTGCGAGCGCCACGGCGATCGTTTCGAGCGCCGGAGCCAATTGCTCGCCGGTGCGCTCATACACTGAATCCGGTTGGCCGAACGGGTCCACCACGTCGTCGTCGGCGCCGGCAATCGGCGGCGCCAGGCCACGGCGGCGGGCGGCGAACTCGACGAGCGCGCGCAAGGGCGCTGCCCCGTCTTCGCCAGCCCGGCCCATCGCTTCCGCGAACTCGGGTTCGGGCGCCCCGTCTATCAGTCGCGCGAACTCGCGGAGCGTGAAGGTCTTGCGACTCGCACCGGGCACGAGCGAGACGACCTCGCGCCGATGCTCCCGCGACATTGCGAGCACGAGCGCGGCACGACGCACGTGACTCGCGGCGAGGGCGCGCGGCACATGCCCCGCCGGGTCTCCCCCGAGCGCAATCGACAGTGCCGCCGCTTGGGCAGGCATCGACGCGTCGAGAACCGCGGCGGTACCCACGCTGCCCACCGTCACGGAAATCAGTCGGGCCAACCGCGCTCTGAGCACCTGTTCCGCGACCGGTGACCGGCACAGGTTGCCGGAGCAGACAGTGAGGATCGCGAACCGGCTCATGCCGCGGGGCCGGTCGTCCTTCCTACGCCCAGCACCCCGCCGGACTCTTCGAGATAACACGCTCCGCACAACGCCTCGTAGTGCACCGCACCGGCGCCTTCCGAGCCGGGGTCGGTGGAGGTGTCGATCGCCACCTGGTCGCCCGAGAAGACGAACTCGCCGCGCACCTTGCGAGCATTG
>CAYRUW010000106.1:0-6159 GCA_964427465.1 uncultured Diaminobutyricimonas sp. | reverse complement strand
TCGTGCAGAACCGACTGGACAAGGGCATGATGTTGCAGTTCGATTCGACGTCGCATTACGGATATCGCTGGGCCCACGGGACCGAAGCGAGCGGCTCCGTGTTCACGACCGATGACGAACGCGCGGACGGGAACCCGTATAACACGTATGTGCACAAGGGCCTGCCGCCAGGACCGATCGCGGCACCGGGCGAAGCCGCGATCCGTGCGGCGACGGAGCCCGCGCAGGGCAATTGGCTCTACTTCGTTGCGGTCAACCTCGCGACGGGGGAGACGGTGTTCACCGAAACTCTTTCGCAGCACAACGACGCGGTGGCCCAGCTCAGGCAATGGTGCCGCGCTAGCGACGAGAACCGCCAGTACTGTGGTTGATCCGGCTGATCCCCGGCGCCGTCTGGCAGTTCTCGGCTCGCCCATAGCCCACTCGCGTTCGCCGGTGCTGCATCGCACGGCATACGCGTCGCTCGGCATCGATTGGGACTACGAGGCGATCGATGTTGCCGAGGCCGAGTTGTCCGGTTTTCTGACGAGTAGAGACGAGTCCTGGCGTGGGCTATCGCTCACGATGCCGCTCAAGCGCGAGGTCGTGCCGTTGCTGGACGAACGGGACCCGTTCGTCGAGCTCACCGGCGTGGCAAACACCGTGCTATTCGAGCGCGGGCGGATGCGCGGATTCAACACCGACGTGTACGGGCTGCAGCAGGCTTTGGGGGAGATCGGCGTGACCGAGGTGAATCGCGCTTGGGTGCTCGGCGGCGGTGCGACCGCGGCTTCGGCACTCGTCGCGTTGCATCGCATGGGCGCCGCACACGCCGAGGTTTCGGTGCGTACGCCGGCTCGGGCCGAACCCCTCACTGCGCTCGGGCGTGCCCTTGGTGTGGATGTCATGATCACGCGATTGGGCGAGACGGCGCCGGACGTGGACGTGGTCGTCAGCACACTGCCGAATGCCGCGCACGTGGACTTGGCGGTTCCGCCTTCGGTGCCCGGCAAAGCTGTTCTGCTCGATGTCGCCTACGAGCCATGGCCGACGGGCATCGCATCTGCATGGCTGCAGGCCGGCGGCAAAGTCGTGCCGGGGCTGGCCATGCTCGTGCACCAAGCCGTCGCCCAGGTGCGCATTTTCGTCGGCGGCTCCGCGGAAGTGCCGCTCGAGCGCGAGACAGAGATTCTTGCGAAGATGCGCGCATCCGTCGATCTGGGCTGATCGCCCAGGCTCGCGCCCGACCATCCCACGTTCCGGGTGTGGGAGGATTCAGTAATGCTTCGTTGGTTGACCGCAGGTGAGTCGCACGGCCCGGAACTGGTCGCGATCCTCGAAGGGCTGCCCGCAGGAATTCCGGTAGAGCTGGACGCAGTGCGCGCCGATCTCGCGCGGCGCAAGCTCGGTTACGGTCGTGGCGCTCGCATGAAGTTCGAGGCCGACGAACTGGCGATAAGCGGTGGCGTCCGGCACGGTCTCACGCTGGGCAGCCCGGTAGCGCTGCGGATCGGGAACACCGAGTGGCCCAAGTGGGCGGATGTCATGAGCCCGGAACCGGTCGAGCCCGAAAAACTCACCGGAGGTCGGGCCGCTCCGCTCACGCGACCGAGGCCTGGCCACGCCGACCTCGTCGGCATGCAGAAATACGACTTCGACGAGGCACGACCCGTGCTCGAACGAGCGAGCGCGCGTGAGACCGCCGCGCGAGTGGCGCTCGGGGCGGTGGCTCGCGCCTTCCTCGGTGGTCTCGGTGTGCGGTTGGTGAGTCACACCGTCGCGATCGGCCCGGTCCGGGTGCCCGAAGGTGCCCCGCTGCCGCATCCGGATGACGTCGATGCCCTCGACGCGGACCCTTTGCGGTGCTTTCACCCGGAGACCTCGAAACGCATGGTGGCCGAGGTCGATGCGGCGCACAAGGACGGCGACACGCTCGGCGGGATTGTCGAAGTGCTCGCGTACGGTCTGCCGCCCGGCCTCGGCTCGCACGTGCACTGGGATCGCCGGCTCGATGGACGCATCGCGGGAGCGTTGATGGGCATCCAGGCGATCAAGGGCGTCGAGGTCGGCGACGGCTTCTTGACCACCACGCGGCGCGGCTCGCAAGCGCACGACGAACTGGTTCTCGAAGGCGACGCGATCGCGCGCACGAGCGGGCGCGCGGGGGGCACCGAAGGCGGGATGAGCACGGGAACGCCGCTGCGTGTGCGCGCCGGGATGAAGCCGATTTCGACGGTGCCGCACGCGCTGCGCACCGTGGATGTGGCGACCGGCAGTGCCGCGCCGGCCCACCACCAGCGTTCCGACGTCTGTGCGGTACCGGCCGCCGGTGTGGTGTCGGAGGCGATGGTCGCGCTCGTGCTGTCGGATGCCATGCTCGAGAAGTTCGGCGGCGACTCGCTCGGAGAGACCCGGCGCAACCTGCGCGCATACCTCGATGCGATCCCGGCGAGACTTCGCACTAGCGACACTCCTTCCGCCGACGCATGACCAGCGGTGCCCTGGTCGTACTGATCGGCCCGCCCGGTGCCGGCAAGACGCGCATCGGAAAGCGGGTCGCGAAGGAGCTCGGCGCCCCGTTCGCCGACACCGATTCTCGGATCGTCGCCGCGCACGGACCGATCTCGAAGATCTTCGCCGAACACGGCGAGGCGCATTTCCGGATGCTCGAGCGAGCCGCGGTGTCCGAGGCTCTGCGCGAGCGCGCCGTGGTGTCTCTCGGCGGCGGAGCGGTGCTCGATGCGGACACCCGGGCCGACCTTGCCGGACTGCCAGTCGCGCTGCTCGATGTGAGCGCCGAGGCGGTGCAACGCCGGATCGGCGGGCGGAAGCGGCCTCTGCTGGCTTCCGGCGGGATCGATGCGTGGCGCAGGCTCGTGGCCGAGCGAATGCCGCTCTACGAGTCGCTCGCGTCGCGCATGTGGGACACATCGAACCGGCCCGCCGACAAGATCGCGAAAGACATCGCGAGCTGGGCCAAGGAGTTGCGACATGAGTGAGACGACCAGCATCGAAGTTCGCGGCGCCACGCCTTACGAGATCCTCATCGGCCGCGGCCTCGACGATGCGATCGCCGACGCGCTCGGTCCGAAGGTCGCGAAAGTGCTGATCGTGCATGCGCCGCCGCTCGCCGACCGCGCCGCCGAGCTGCGCGAGAAGCTGCTCGACCGGTTCGAGGTGCTGCTGGCCGAGGTTCCGGATGCTGAGGCCGCCAAACGCGTGGAGGTTGCGGCGTTCTGCTGGCAGATCATGGGGCAGACCGACTTCTCGCGCACGGATGCCGTGATCGGTTTCGGCGGCGGAGCGACCACTGACCTGGCCGGTTTCGTGGCCGCTACCTGGCTGCGCGGCGTGCGCCTCGTGCAAGTGCCCACGACTGTGCTGGGCATGGTCGATGCGGCGGTCGGCGGCAAGACCGGCATCAATACCGCGGAGGGTAAGAACCTCGTGGGCGCTTTCTATGCGCCGGCTTCGGTCATCGCCGACCTCGAGAATCTGCAGGGGTTGCCGCGCAACGAGGTCGTCACTGGTGCCGCCGAGATCGTGAAGGCGGGCTTCATCGCGGAACCGGACATCCTCGAGGTTTTCGAGGCCGACGTGGATGCCGCGACCGATCCGGACACCCCGCAGTTCCGGCGCGTTCTCGAACTCGCGATCGGCATGAAAGCGAGGGTGGTGGGGGAGGACTTCAAAGAAAGCGGCTTGCGCGAGATCCTCAACTACGGGCACACTCTCGGGCACGCCATCGAGCATGCGGAACGCTACCGGTGGCGGCATGGTGCCGCGATTTCGGTGGGCATGGTGTATGCGGCCGAACTGGCGCGCCTGACCCGGGGTTTGAGCGACGAACTGGTCGACCGTCACCGTCACGTTCTGGGCCTGCTCGGTCTGCCCACGACCTATCCGCTGGCGAGGTGGAAGTCGTTGCTCGCGGCGATGCAGCGCGACAAGAAGACCCGAGCCGGAATGCTTCGCTTCATCGTGCTCGACGACCTGGCCCGTCCGACGGTGCTCGCGGGTCCAGACGAGTCGCTCCTCTTCGCCGCGTATCAAGAAGTGGGGGACTGACACGCAACCGCTGGCTGCCGACTTGCTACATGCGACTGCCGAATCCGATAGTGCGACCCAGGCACCTGGCGAGTCTGAAGTAGGTGCATGACGGCAAAACTGTACCCCTGCGTGCTCGAGAGGGGTACGCGGGGGACCCCATGTCGGCAAGCGAACACAGGAGCCCGGGGTGAAATTCCCGTCTGCACGGTCTGGATCAACCGATGACGGTTGTCTTCTAGTCCGCGAGTGGTACTTCAACGACAAAACCTTGCATTCTTCCACGTGAGGGCGCATTAGCGCAGTCCTCCAGAATGCCGACTTGTGCTCATTGCACGGCTGGCGCTAGCTTCGGCTCGGCACAATGCCCGAGTTCGTGTCACGAATGCATCAGACTCGCATTCGTCGGCTAATCCGAAAGAAGCCGTTCATGGTCACCCGAATCTCGCCGGATCACCTCTCGAGAACGCGGGAGTGGCATGCAACTGGTCAAAATTAGCCACAACCGCGTGTGGCGTGCCGGCACTCGGACGGCAATCGTTCTGTCCGGAGCGATTCCGGCGGCTTCGATGCTCTGGCTGTGCTTCGTGATCAAGCCAACCCTGGTTTCGCCGTCCCTGCCTACCGCGTACGCCCAGATCGGAGACGTAGCCGTACGCAACATTCTTGTCATTGTGGGGATCGTTACGGTGTTCATGGTCGGGCTTGTCGCACTCGCGTTTTGGAGACTGGGCCAGGACAGCGGGTGGCGGTGGGCTGGCGCATACTCGGTCTGGCGCACCCTCAAGTGGAGCATGCTCGTCTACTTCACGGCATTCTTCGGCTACGTGCTCTCCGCTGGACTAATCACCATAAAGATCGGGAAGCGGGTCCCCGGCTACTACGACGACCCGGCACTACTAAACGTGGGCGAGTGGCTATACGACCCGGTAGCTGCGTTGGCGGAGCCCGCGCTGCTGGGTGCGGCAATAATGTTCCTAGTCGACGGCATCGTGCTTTGGGTGAAAAGCATCACGCGCAAGCACCGGGCCAGGCGAGCTACGACACCGTGACCTGCGCACCCGCCGACGCGGTACCGCTGCTCAGCGCAGATCCGGGCGCATCCGCTCTAATCAAACGACGCGCACAGCAACACCGCGCGGATAGCCGGCCGGCAGTCGTTCTACGACGTGAGGTAGCAATCCCCGAACCAACCGCGGCATACTCGGCAGGAATTGAACTCGCACGATATCCAGAGACTCCACCACTCAGCGGGACGTCACCGTCCTCCGAAATGCCGACTTGTGCTCATTGCACGGCACTCGTCAACTTCGGTTCGACGGCCACGAACGACGCCACGAACTCGGCGGAGTGAACCGGCGTGCAGACCCAGTAACGTTGGTTCGCGTCGGTAGGCTGAGCGTATGACTCGCGTGCTGGTGCTGAACGGGCCGAACCTGGGGCGGCTGGGCAGTCGCGAACCCGACGTTTACGGCAGCCAGGACCTCGACACGCTGCGGTCCGAACTGGAAGAGGCAGCAACCGCTTCAGGCCTCAAGGTCGAAGTGCGGCAGACCGACGACGAAGGCGAGCTCATCCGATGGCTGCATGAAGCGGTCGACGCGGGCAATCCCGTGATCCTAAACCCCGCCGCATTCACGCACTACAGCTACGCGATCCGGGATGCCGCAGCGCTCGTCACGAGCGCCGGACTGCCGCTCATCGAAGTGCACATTTCGAACCCGCACGCGCGTGAAGAGTTCCGGCACAAGAGCGTCGTCGCCCCCGTCGCAACCGGCGTGATCGCCGGCCTCGGCTTCGACAGCTACTTGCTCGCTCTCGACGCCGTCGCGCGACGGCCTTAAGGCACCGACACCCGAGATTCGGGGTTTGCGAGACCGGCCGAATAAACTCGACAGGCGCGCTCGCGCCGACCCACTCGAACCGGAAGACTTCAGCATGGCCACGACCAACGACATCAAGAACGGCAGCGTCCTGAACCTCGACGGGCAGCTGTGGACCGTACTCGAGTTCCAGCACGTCAAGCCCGGCAAGGGCGGCGCTTTCGTTCGCACCAAGATCAAGAACGTCGTGAGCGGAAAAGCCGTGGACCGCACCTTTAACGCGGGCACGAAGATCGACTTCGCGAACGTC
>CAYRUW010000105.1:0-6168 GCA_964427465.1 uncultured Diaminobutyricimonas sp. | reverse complement strand
TCGGCGAACTGCAACTCCTTCACCACCGACGACCATAATCGGGGGCTGCGGCCGGCCCAGCGGATGCGCACGCCCCACTCGTTGAGCTGATCGCGACGCCGGTGCAGCACCTCGCGGTTGAAACCCATCAGAAAGCGCACCTCCTCCGGAGAGCGCGCCCAGTTCTCGGTCGAGAACGCGTACACCGTGAGGTATTTGACCCCGATCTGCAAGGCACCCGCCACCACATCCAGCAGCGACGCCTCGCCGGCCCGGTGGCCCTCGATCCGGGTCAGGCCACGCGCATTGGCCCAGCGGCCGTTGTCGTCCATCACTATCGCCACGTGTTCGGGCACCGCGGCAATCGGCATGCGCGGGGGCTGCTCGCCGGTCCAGTCGACCGGCACGAAATCCACCGCGTCCTTGTGCGTCTTCCGGGCCCCCGTCATCCGACGACCCCGGCGCTTCGGTGCGCGGCCGTGCGGTCCACGTGCGGCAACGAGCGCAGCCCGCGCTCCAAATGGAATTGGGCATAGGCCGCGATGATCCCCGTCGCCTGGGCGCGAGCGTCATCCGAAGACGCCTCGGCGAGCTCCCAATCGCCGGCCAGGAGCGCGCCCAGCAGTTCGAGCGTTTGCGGGTCGAGCCGGGGCGCACCCGGTGGGGCGACCTCGTCGGAGACCACCCCGCCCAATTGCACGACGAAGGCCGCATGCGGTCCGGGAGCGCCGGTTACCGCGCAAGCGGCGAAACTGGGCGCCCAGCCCGCGATCGACATCGCCCGCACGAGATACGAGTCGAGCGTCAGACCCGGCGTGTGCTCGCCGCGCGCTAGCGACCGCAACGCTCCGACGAGCAAGAGGTACTGTTGCAGGCCGCCGTCGTCGGTCAGCCGATCCGCCGTCTCGACCATCGCGTTCGCCGCGGTGAACCGCCCATAGTCGGATGCGATCGAGGCACCGTAGGCACCGAGCGATTCGGCTTGCTGCACGATATCCAGGCTGCGGCCCCGGTAGAGCTGCACGTCCGCGACCATGAAGGGCTCGAGCCTGGCCCCGAAACGCGACGAAGTGCGCCGCACGCCCTTGGCGACCGCCCGGATCTTGCCATGACGTCGGCCGAGCATGGTGACGATCCGATCGGCCTCACCCAGCTTGTGGGTGCGCAGCACGACCACCTCGTCTCGGTATACCGGCACCATCCGATTATCCCCAGTGCGACACAATGTATGCCGTGGCGACAGGCGCGACGCACGAGTTCGAACGGCACCGGGGCCGGATGTTCGGCATCGCCTACCGGATGCTCGGCTCGGCCAGCGAAGCCGAAGACATCGTGCAGGATGCGTTCCTCCGCTGGCAGAAGGCGCAGCCCCACGGCATCGAGCAACCCGCGGCCTGGCTCGCCAGAGTCGTCACGAATCTGTGCATAAACCATTTGGGCTCCGCACGCGTGCAGCGCGAGGAGTACCCGGGGCCCTGGTTGCCCGAACCCGTTCCGAGCGACCAGCTCGGCCCGCTCGAGACGATCCAATTGCGCGAGTCGGTGTCGTTCGCGCTGCTGCACCTGCTCGAACGGCTCACGCCGCCCGAGCGCGCAGCTTTCGTGCTCCGCGAAGCGTTCGGCTACAGCCACCGCGACATCGCGAACGTGATCGGAGTCAGCGAGGCGAACGCGCGGCAGTTGTACTCACGCTCGAAAGTGGCGGCGAAGTCCCGCGCGCCGGAGCCGGCCGATCCGGCGATATGGCAGGACCTGGTCGGCAAGTTCGTGACCGCCGCACGCTCCGGAGACCTCGCCGCGCTCGAATCGATGCTGGTTGCCGATGTCGCGGCATGGTCCGACGGTGGCGGGGTCGTCCGTGCGGCACGGCGCCCCGTGCACGGCGCGCACGACGTCGCCCGGTACCTGATCGGCATTGCCGAGAAATTCCTCGACGGCGTCGAACCCGAAATCCTGCACGTCAACGGCGAGCCGGTGCTCGCGGGAGTGACCGGCGATCGAGTGGTCGGAGCGGTCTTTCTGCAACTGGAAGGCGAACGGATCGCGGCTGTCCGTTCAGTCCTGAACCCGCACAAACTCACCCGGATTGCGCTGCCACTGTCACATTCCTGACAGCACGCCGGTCGAAGCTGGTGCCGGGTCGGACCGGCCGAGTGGCGAAGTAGGAGAGGAAGACCATGACTGTTCATCTGGTGACCGGCGGCACCGGCACCCTGGGCCGCGAGCTCGTGCCCCGGCTCGCAGCGGACGGCGCAGAAGTGCGCGTGCTGAGCCGTAGCGCGGGTACCCACCGGGGCGATCTGGGGACCGGTGCGGGGCTGGCCGACGCGCTCGCGGGTGCCCATACCGTGTTTCATCTGGCTGTCGGCGACGACCATGAGGGTGAGACGAGACGGCTGGTCGCGGCTAGCGAGCAGGCCGGCATCCGGCACTTCGTCTTCATCTCGATTCCAGGCACAGACGTGATCCCGTTCCCCTATTACCGGGCGAAGATCGCGGCGGAGCGAGTGGTCGAGAATTCGGGACTTCCGTACACCGTGCTTCGCGCGTCGCAATTCCATGATCTGCTGATCAAGCTCTTCGGGGCTCAGCGTCGCATGCCTTGGCTCGTCGCTCCGAAATTCGCGCTGCAACCGATCGACCCCGGCGTCGTCGCGGATCGGCTCGCGGAATTCGCTGCCGGTCCCGCACATGGCCGGGTGCCGGACATCGCGGGACCGCTCGTGCAGGCCGTGCCGGAGCTCGCGCGCATCTACCGGAGCGCGCGCGGCTGGCGCCGTCCGGTGGTTTCGTTCCGGGTGCCGGGCGCGCTCGGCCGGGCAGTGCGCAGCGGAGCGCAACTGGTGCCCGGGAATGCACTGCCCGGTGCGACCTTCGAAGAGTATCTGGCGCGAGAGGGAGTGCTCACATGAGCGTTCTGCTGCGCTCGGGCTTGGCGCTGCTGGCGATCATCCAGGTGACGGTGGGCGGCTGGAATCTGTTGTGGCCCGAGAGCTTCTACCGGAACTTTCCCACCGTCGACCTCACGCCGCCGTTCGCCGAGCACTACGCGCGGGACTTCGGCGGCGCGCTGCTCGGACTCGGCCTGGTGCTCGCGTGCGCTGCCGTGGTGCCGCGCAATGTGCTCGTGGTGCCCGCGCTGATCGGAATCGGTGCGTTCGGCATCCCGCACTTCGTGTTCCATTTGCTGCATTTGCATCATGCAACCCCCGGCGAGGCAATGTTCGCGATAGCGTCGACGGCCGTGAGCGCGGTGCTGCCGCCCGCGCTTCTCGTCGTCGTCGCGATACGGGCACGACGCGACCGGCGTAGTGCGCGCCAGTCCGCTACGCCCGCGCGCGCCGTCTGAATGCGAGCAATACGAACCCGGCGAGGAACGCGGCACCGCCTGCCATGAGCGGCGTCATGGCGTCCAGCCCCGTGGCCGGCAGCCCGGCAGGCGCTGTCGGCTGCACTTCGACGGCACCGATGTCGATCACGCCGACAACGCGCGACTCGCCGCGCTGGTCACTCGTGAATCCCGTGAACGCGGGATCCCCTGCCCCCACCACCGGGCTGTTGCCCGCAGGCAGGTGGGTGAGCGTCAGCCCGCCATTCGCCGCGAGCGGACCGAGCAGCGGGTCGAGTCCGACCAGATTCCCGGTTCCCGCGAGCAGGTCGGCCTCAATACTCGAATCTTCTGGCGCCTGCACGAGGCTGTAGGCGATCGTCACGCCGGGGTCGGTGGGGTCGTACACCAGGTCCCAGGCATCGTCCTCGACTGTATTGCCGGCGAAAATGGTGTTGGTCAATGAGACCGTATCCGTGAACACTGCCACGCCACCCGGTCCGGTCGACAGTGCGGCGTTCCCGACGATCGTGCTATTGGCAATCGACGCCTCCGATCCGGCATCGCCGAGCACGAAGATCCCGCCGACGGCTTCGGCAGTGTTCCCGGAGACTGTCGAGTTCGTCAATGTGAACGCGCTTTGCGCGTCGACTCTCCCGTAGACGCCGCCGCCGTCATCCTCTTGCGCCTCGTTGAATGAGATGGTCGAATCCGAGATGTCGAGAGAACTTTCCGGACCCAGCTCGAAATAGATTCCGGCGCCCCCGCCTTCCGATTCGTTATGCGAAATCGTTGACCCGGCGATGGAGATGTCCACGTCCTCGCCTACGCCGATGTAGACCCCCGCGCCGTCATCGTCCGTGCCGTTCCGCTGGATGAAGGTGTCGGTGATCGCAATCGTCGCGCCGTCGATCGCGCCCGAGTCGGTCAGTATCATGCCTCGCTGGTTCAGGCCCGTCGCGGAATCGTCAATTGACAGTTTGCAGTCGCCGCCGACGTCCGCGTAGATTCCTGCGACCGAGCTACCGCTGATCTCGGCCGACCGCAGGTCGGCGCTCACCGAGTCGCACACCAAGTAGACGCCGAAGTCGTCGTTGTCTGCAGCGTCAACGTTCTGCACAACGGCCTCGGTCGTGCCGCCGGTTATGACATCGAAACCGCTTTCGCCGTTGCCGTCCGCGACCACATCGCTGATGGTCAACTTGGAGTCATCGACCGTCGCGCGGACACCGTTCCCCGAGTTGAAATTGCTCGTGCTGCCCGTGAGTTCGACCTCGCTGCCAGCGGATGCAGTGATCGAGATGCCGAGGCCGCCGGTCCCGGCTACATCCACATCGCTCAGCTCGACCAGCCCGCCAGAAGCGGTGACGTCGATGCCCCCATTGGCCGCGCCATCGATGGTCACATCGGACATCGACACCTGCTGGCCGGCGGGTGCCGTCACGATAACGCCCATGTTCGTGACGGCGTCGACGTCGAGATCGGTAATGTTCACGGCCGAATTGTTCGCCACTAGGGCGACGGCCGTCGTCTGCACGATCCGCACACCCTCGATCGTCAGCGGGTCCATCCAACTCGCGACGATGCCAGCACTACCAGCGCCGGTGGTACCGGAGTCGTCGATGACCAGATCGTAGAAGCCGACCGCGATCGGATCCGGTGCCGAGCCTGCGAGGAGGAATCCGCCGAGGCCGTCCAAGAAGATCGTGTGCCCGTTCCCGCGCACGTCGACATCCGACGCAATCGCCGGGATCGGGTTCCCGAGCGGGATCGTGAAATCCCCGGTGATGTTGATCGTGTCGACATCCACGGTGCCGTTCGCGGTCAGGATCGCGTTGGAAAGCTCGGCTGCGGAGGACACATCGAACGTTACCGGCGCCGCCGAAACCGGCGATTGGACGAGCACCACGCCCGAAAGCGCAAGCGCAGCGGTTGCTAACGCGCCGAGCCCGCTCCGGACGCGCGGGCGCGCTGCAGAATCGTTGCTTGCCTGGCCTCCGCGCATTTCGCACCCCTCGGGTCTGCTGGCTGCGCCACTTTAGCGGAGCTTTATTCAGCACGCCAACTAGAACCCGCGTTTCGGTGAAACCGGGGGTAACGCCGAGACGGGCGGATGCAGGGTCGGGCGAACGGGGGTTCAGGGGCGGCGGATCTCGATACGCAGGGGCTGAGACTCGCGCCGGATCTCGATACGCGCCTTCGGCGCTACTCGATCCACGGGGGCGCCTTCGGCGCTACTCGATCCACGGGGGCGCCTTCGGCGCTACTCGATCCACAGAGGGCCAGACCGGCGGAGGATCTCGATACGCGCCTTCGGCGCTACTCGATCCACGGGGGCGCCTTCGGCGCTACTCGATCCGCGGCGGCTCAGACGGCGGCGAGTTCGCGATCCTTGGCCACGGCGCGCACGTAGCGGTTCACCGACGACACGACAGCCTTGAGCGAAGCGGTCGAGATGTCCGCATCGATGCCCACGCCCCACAGCCGAGTGCCGTTAACCTCGAGCTCGACGTAGGCGGCCGCCATCGCGTCGCCGCTCGCGCTCATCGCGTGCTCAACGTAGTCGTAGAGCTTGATCTCGAAGCCCTCGCTCGCCATGACGCTCAGGAACGCCGCCACCGGACCGTTCCCGACAGCCGTGTGCTGCTCGCGATGGTCGCCGTTGCGCAATTGCACTTGCAGTTCGACTTCGCCGGTCATATCGCTCGCCGTGCGGGTCGAGAGCAACTCGAACCGGCCCCACTTGTCCTGTGGCCGCTCGTCGGGCGCTGGCAAGTACTCGTCCTGGAAAATCGCCCAGATTTCGTCGCTCGTGACCTCGCCGCCTTGCACCTGCTCCGGCGCTGCATAGTCGGGCGTGA
>CAYRUW010000104.1:2800-6229 GCA_964427465.1 uncultured Diaminobutyricimonas sp. | reverse complement strand
GTCGACGACCACCGCGCTGTAGCCCTCGAGCGGCTTGCGGGCGAGCTCCTGCTCGGCCAGCAGCACGAGGTCGGCGAAGTCGTGCACGCGGGCCGCCCGCAGGCGCGCCTCGTAGTCGACGAAGAGGTCCCACACCGCCCGCCGCTGGTCGACCCCGAGCGCGCGGCGGCGGCCGACGCGGGCGCAGTCGGCGTACTGCTCGAAGCGGGTGAAGCCGCGCCCCTTGATGACGCTCTCCACCTCCTCCTTCCAGTAGTCGCGCTCCGGCTCGATGGGGGAGAGGCGCGGCGCGGCCTCGACCCACGCCGCGTTGAACAGCTCGGTCGCCTTGCGGCCATCGAGGCGCACCATCACGCCGCGCTCGTCGAGGATGCGCTTCGCCAGAGAGTGCACGCCGACGAACTCCACGCGGTCGGCCACCTCGGGCGCCATCCGCTTCAGTAGATTGCCGAGCACGACGGGCAGGGTTCGCACGTAGGTGGTGACGAGCACCTTCCCCGGGCGCGAACGCGCCAGGTACGCCGCACGGTGCAGGCCGACCACCGTCTTGCCCGTGCCTGCAGCACCACGGATGCGGGCGGGCCCGCTGAAACTGCGTCGCACGAGCTTCGCCTGGTCGGGGTGGAGAAATGCCATCCACTCCTCGATGGGCGGAGCGAGGAGGGCTTCGAGCAGCTGGGCCTGGATCTCGTCGGCGCTCGGAAGCTCGGCGATGTCGAGCTCGACGGGACGGCTCTCGAACACCGGCTCGGGGATGGTGAGAGCCAGGGGCGCCGGCGAACTGACATGCGGGAAGAAGTCGAGCACCGCCTTGAGCACCTTCTCGACCATCGCTGAAGTGAGGCGCTGACCGCGTCGGGCGATGTGGCGGGCGATGTCGGCATCACCGACCAGCTCGACGGTGTTGACGAGGCCGCTCACGCCCTTCTTGCCGGTGAAGACTGCCACCGCGTGCACCTCGCCCGGGGCGAGACCGATCTCGGCGAGTACCGCCTCCGTCTTCCAGGCCAGCTCGGCAAGGCCATCGAAGTCGTCGGTGACGTCTGCCTGCCCGCGGAACACGTGGCCCGCAGCGATCGTGACCTCATGCCAGAACTTCGAGTCGACAATGTGCACACCCGACGGACCGACCACCACGAGGTCCACCTGCGCACGGCGGCTGCCCGGCCACTGGCGATCGGCGATCAGGTGGTAGCCATGGGCAACCAGCGGCGCGAGCGCCTGCACGGTGCGCCGTTCGCTCTTGCTCGCCGCCATGAAATTCTCGGCGCGCTCACGAGCAGCGAGCGCTTCCGCCTCGTGTGCGCTCGCGAGCGCCAGCTGGCGCTCGGCTTCGAGCCCAGCAGATCCGCCGGCCGTCATGCGTGATCCCCTCGGGTGGTACTCGAACGATTGTCGCGAAACCGGGGATGCGGCGGTATGCCGAGTACGGGGGGCACATCGGTGTTCGGCGGTGGGGTTCGTTCTCTATTCAGAGACCGACGTGTCCAGGCGGTCAAGTAGTTCCGCGCCGACTCGCGCAGCTGCGGCGTCGAGCTCGTATCCGTTTGGCCAGGTAGCGATCAGCGGATCGAGGTCAGTTCGGAAGCCGCGATCATCTAGCTTGCGCGCGAGATTGTCGCGGGCTCGCGAGGCTGTCATCCCTGCCGGTCGGTACGGGCCGAACGCATTCACAATCTCTCTTGGGTCAAGGCCGAGGTGGTCAAGCGCAAGCCAGAGATCGAACAGATCGCGACCCTTGGATCGCTGGTACAGCGCGCGAATCTTCGTGGCCATGAGTTCGGTGGGCTGGAATGTCTGCACGGCAGCTCCGCCCGTCCACCAAGAAGACTCGACCTCGTGCTGGTGGTGCACAAGTGAGAGAGCTGGCGAGCGCTCGTGGGTGTTCACCTCGATCTTGATCCGCAGCGGCACCCCGCTGTTGGCTACCGTGCGCCAATATACCTTCGGATGTTCGCTGACCCTTGTGCGTACCTCGAAGTCGAGACTCAAGCCGAGGCGGGTGAGTGCCTGGGTCAGCGGAGCGATGCCGCCGCTCGTGCGCCGCACATAGTCGAGATCCTCGCTGTAGCGGAACGGCTGCTGCAGGTGCAGCTTGTGTAGCGCGGTGCCGCCGCGGAATACGAGCTCTTCGCCGAGGTAACTGTCGGACGCGATCGCACAGATGGCGCGCGAGAGCAGTAGATCTTGCTCGATCTGCTCCGGCGTCGGCCAAGGACGCTGAACGCCCCAGGCGGTGATCGCGGTCGCCGGAATCACGATTCGTCCGTCACGTCAGCATTCACTCGGAGCATCCAGTCGGGGTCGAGGTATCCGCGATCCGGGCTTGCTGGGTCGAGGCGCGATGGCGACGACACAGCGTCACGCACGGCCTCGCGCAACGTCTCAAGGTCGAGGTCACCGCTCCAACCGAGGTGCTCCAATATCCGCCCCACCCGTCGGCCTGCCGCCGCGGGGAATAGGGGGGCGAGCCGAGTGAGCTCGGTGAGATCGAAGCCTTCATGTTCTGAGAGTTCAAGTACCACCGTTGCCACATTGTCGATACCACCGGCGCGCTCCACATCGTCGGCAACATCAAGCATGGTCGCTGCCACCGTCGACACCTTCGCTGTACCGGAGCGAGTGGGGTGCTCGATAATGGGCATGCGGGACACATCACGTTGCGCGAACACGAACCGGGTGCGCCCGACGACGCGATCGCGCACCTGACGGTCGACGGCCACGTGGAAGACCTGCGGTGCCTGATGCCCCGCACCGAAGAGCGCGGCCGCGCTGAGCCATCCCACGTAATAGTCGACTCTGCGGTGCCGCAGCATCGCATCGACGATTTCTATGCCGGGCGGAGCGCCCCAGGTGCGATACTCGGGCGGCACGGGGATCCACAGCCCTCGGGTCGGCGACACCCACTCATTCCGACGCGCTGGCGCGTGCAAACGCCGTCGCACCTGATCCTCTGGCACCTGAAGAAGCTCGGCGATCTCGGTTCCCGTCAGCGACGCACGCCCATGCGCGAGCGCCCAGTCGGCGAGCGTAGGGGCGCGAAGCGCCTCCTCCGGTTCTCGTTCCACATTGACAATCGTCACAGGAAACGTGACGTCGCGCAATGTTGAGCGTGCGCGGTGCTACGCCAGGCCGACCGGGTGTCGGTGCCTCCCGCTACCCTGACCGCACCCGACCCAGGAGCGACTGCATGTTCATCCTCGACGGCGCCATCGTCACCAGCCCCAGTGACCTGAAGGCGCTCTCCGACTGCGAGTTCGCGTTCGCCCGCGTACTCGACGGCAAACTCGGGCGGCTCGAGCAGGTGCCCGTCGACGACGACCCCATGCTGAAGCGCGCGGGGGCGCTCGGCGATGTGCACGAGAGTGAGCAGCTCGAGCGCTACCGTGACGCGCATCCGGATGCGGTGGTCGAGATCGATCGTCCGTA
>CAYRUW010000104.1:771-2790 GCA_964427465.1 uncultured Diaminobutyricimonas sp. | reverse complement strand
CGACCGAGCGGGCGCTCTGCAGCGGTGCCAATGTGGTCTTCCAAGCCACTTTCTTCGACGAAGGCGACCCGACCGCTCCCACCATCGGCTACGCGGACTTCCTCGTGCGACAGCCCGACGGCCGTTACCGGGTTCAAGACACCAAGCTCGCGCGTTCCGTCAAGGTCACCGCGCTGCTGCAACTCGCGGCCTATCACGGGCACCTCGTGCGGCTCGGCATCCCCGTCGACGACGAGGTCGAGCTGCTGCTCGGCGACGGCACCACGAGCCGGCATCGCATTGACGAGATCGCGCCCGTCTACGAGGCGCGGATGCAGCGCCTGCGTCAGGTGGTTGACGCCCGTCTGGGCGCGGCGGAGGCGGCGGTATGGGGCGACGCGAGCCTCATGATCGACGGGCGCTGCGTTCACTGCGCCGAGCAGCTCGCAGAGCACGACGACCTGCTGCAGGTGGCCGGCATCCGCCTCACGCAGCGCGCCAAGCTGCACGAAGTCGGCATTACGACGCTCGCAGCCCTCGCGGCCACGCCCGAGCGGTCCGAGGGGTGCAGCATCCCCGAAACCACCTACCGCGGCCTTCAACAACAAGCGCGCCTTCAGCACGGCGGGCCGGACGCGGCGGGCCTTCCACGCGTGGAACTCGTGCGGCCGCAGGCCATCGCCGACCTGCCGGCGCCCGACCCGGGGGACCTCTTCTTCGACTTCGAAGGCGATCCGCTGTGGCGTACCGAGCGCGATGGGAAGGTGCTGTGGGGGCTCGACTACCTCTTCGGCATCACCGACAACGCCGACACCTTCACCACGCTCTGGGCGCACGACTTCGATGCCGAGCGTCAGGCACTGCGTAACTTCCTCGCCCTCGTCGCCGCGCGACGGCACGCGCATCCCGACATGCACATCTACCACTCCGCGTCCTACGAGCGCACCCACCTGCTCTCGATCGCAGCGCGGCACGGCGAGGGTGAGCGCGAGGTTGACGAACTTCTCCGCAACAACGTGCTCGTCGATCTCTACCCCGTCGTGAAGAAGGCGCTACGCATCGGCGTGGCCTCCTACTCGATCAAGAAACTCGAGCCCCTCTACATGGGCGACGAACTGCGCGACGAGACCGGCGTCACCACCGCCATCGGCTCTGTCGAGGAATACCAGCGCAGCCGCGAACTCGAACAGGCGGGCCAGCACGCAGAAGCCCAGCAGCTACTCGAGCAGATCGCCGACTACAACGCCTACGACTGCCGCTCCACCCGGCGTCTGCGCGACTGGATGATCACCCTCGCGGCAGAACGCGGCATCCAGCCCGGCGCGAGCGCGCCCGAACCCCTCGAGCGCGACCCTTTTGACGAGAGCCCGCTCGCCCGTGACCTCGAGCGGCGGGCGGAAACTGCGGATGACGCCCACGCGGCCGCCTTTCGGCTCGCCGCCGCCGCGATCGACTACCACCGCCGCGAAGCGAAGAGCTTCTGGTGGGAGCACTACGCCCGCCTCGACGACCCGCTCGAACTGTGGGTCGATCAGCGCGGGGTCTTGCTCATCGAACGCATCGAGGTGGAGCAAGACTGGGCGCCTGCGCGGAGCAACCGGAACCGAACCCTCCGCCTCCATGGAAGCTGGGCACCCGGTTCCGGTGCCGCGCGCGACAGCGGCGACGTGTACCTCATCTACGACACCCCAACTCCGTACGTCATCACGGGTCGGGCCCCCGGTTCCCGCCTCGATGTGAGGGCTCGCCTGCTCGAGCAGGATGCAGATGCGGGCTATGTGCGCGTCATCGAGAGCGCGCCGATGGATGACTCGCCCTGGAGTGACGTGCCACTCGCGCTCGTGCCCGGCCCGCCGCCCCGCGCAGACAACCTCGTGACGGCCATCCAGGAGTTCGCAGCCGGGCTGCCCGAGGCCGGCGCAACATGGCCGCGCAACCCCGCCGCCGACGTTCTGCTTCGCCGCGCGCCGGTGACCGCATCCGGAACGCACGTCCCGGCAGACGGGCCCGACGACACCGTGCGCGCCGTTGTCGCCACAC
>CAYRUW010000104.1:0-761 GCA_964427465.1 uncultured Diaminobutyricimonas sp. | reverse complement strand
TCGCGGACCAGCGTGCGGGCATGGAAGACATCGTCGCCACACTGCTCGACCTCGACCGCAGCTATCTGGCCGTTCAGGGCCCTCCCGGCACTGGCAAGACCTACGTGGCGGCGCACACCATCCGCACCCTGGTGGCAGAGCACGGCTGGCGCGTCGGCGTGGTGGCTCAGTCGCACCGCGTGGTCGAGCACGTGCTCGACGGGGTCGTCGAGGCTGGACTGCGCGGAGACATCGTCGGCAAAGCGCCCAGCAGTGAGCAAGGGTCCGGCTACTACTCCGAGAGCCCGTTCTCCGAGATCCCGAAAGACCGGCACCGGGAATTCGCCGAGCGGCATGCTCTTGGTGGGTACGTGATCGGTGGCACCGCCTGGGATTTCGCCAATCCCAAGCGTTTCGACCGCGAACAACTCGACCTGCTCGTCATTGACGAGGCCGGGCAGTTCTCGCTCGCCGCCACCATCGCCGCCGCCGCGTCGGCGAAGCGGTTGCTGCTGCTCGGCGACCCCCAGCAGTTGCCGCAGGTGAGCCAGGGTGTACATCCCGCACCCGTCGACGGCTCGGCGCTTGGTCACATCGGTGCCGGTCACGATGTGCTGCCCGCCGACTACGGGTACTTCCTCGCCGCGAGTCGACGGATGCACCCTGCGCTCGCCGACGTCGTTTCGAAGCTGAGCTACGACGGCGAACTCGGCGCACATGCGGTGGCGGGCGAACGGATGCTCGAAGGCATCGAACCGGGCCTGCACCCCGTGCCCGTCGCC
>CAYRUW010000103.1:0-6234 GCA_964427465.1 uncultured Diaminobutyricimonas sp. | reverse complement strand
ATATCGGCATCGGCACGATCGCGCTGCTGGGCTTCCTCGCCTACCAATGGCTGCTCGGCCGGCGCGCGTACCGATCCGGTCAGACCGGCGACCTGGACGAGTTCCAGGCCGGCGCCCGCCGCCTCACCGCGGACTGACCCGAGTGTGCGCCGCTTACCGGCCGGACCCGTCTGACCGAAAGTTCGACGGCCAGACGGATCCGGGCGGGATCATCCGCGCGTTCGCGCGCGTGACTCCTCGCGGCGTCAGGCCTTCGTGCGGAACAGGTAGCGGTGGCTGAAACCGGCGATCAGGCCGCCGATCACGGGGAACACCAGGAACACCCACAATTGCGCGAGCGCATCCACTCCGCCGTAAAGCGCCGTCGCGATGGAACGCGCGGGGTTGAACGAGGCATTGCTCACCGGAATGGCGATGAGGTGCACGAGGGTGAGCGCGAGCCCGATCGCGAGCGGCGCGAAGCCGGGAGTCGTCGAGCCGGGGTCGGTGACGTGCAGGATCACGTACAAAAACAGCGCCGTCAGCACCACCTCGGCGAGGATCACCGCGAGGAAGCCGAAGCCGCCCGGCGAGAGCTCGTCGAAACCGTTCGAGGCGAAGTAGGCGTCTTGCTTCTCGGCCAGGTAGCCGGCAGGTCCGGCCGCCGCGATCCCGAACAGTACCGTCGTCGCGATTGCGCCGCCGACCACTTGAGCGGCGATGTACGGCAGCACGTCGCGCCACGGCATCCGGCCCGCCGCGGCGACGCCGACCGTGACGGCGGGGTTGAAGTGCCCGCCGGAGATGTGGCCGACCGCGTACGCGGCTACGAGCACTGCGAGACCTGCGGCCAAGGCGATGCCGAGGATGCCCGTGCTGTACGACGCGAACAGGGCGGTGCCGATCACGCCGATCACGAGTGCGAAAGTGCCGAACGCCTCGGAGACCAGGCGTGAGGTGAGCGAGTGCGAAGTGGATTTGGTGGGCATCGTGCTTCCTTCGTCCGTTCGGTTGAGACCTGCCCGTGCACGGGCTGAGCGAAGCTTAGCGCCCGCTGCACGCGGCTCAGAGGCGGCCCGCCGCCTTGAGTGCGATGTAGCAGTCGGCGAGAGCGGGCGGCAGCGACTGCGGATCGTCCGTGACGACCTCGCCGCCGAGCCGCCGGATGGCCGCGGACACGCGCGTGACATCCAGCAGCGCCCGTTCGGCCGCCGCCGCGCGGTAGACGTCGGCGAGCCTGGTGCGCTCGCGACTCGCCTCGAGCACACCCGGGTCGGTGGGGGATGCGACTACCACGGTGTGGTCGCGGGTGAGCTGGGAGAGCACGCTCAGCAGCCCCCGCGCGGTGCCGGGAGCGTCGATCGAGGTCAGCAGCACGACCAGCGCGCGGTGCGAGGTAACCGATCGCACGAGGCCGGGTACCGCCGTCCAATCCATTTCGATGAGCTCGGGCTCCACGGGTGCCATGACGTCCACCATGCGCGAGAGCAACTCGCTGCCGGTCGCGCCTTGCACGCGGCCGCGCACCCGGCGGTCGTAGACCACGAGGTCGACCCGGTCGCCCGCGTGCGAGGCGAGCGCAGCCAGTAGCAGGCTGGCCTCGAACGCCGTGTCCAAGCGCGGCTCATCGCCGATCCGGCCGGCGGATGTGCGCGCGCTGTCGACGACGATCACCACCCGCCGATCACGCTCCGGCCGCCAAGTGCGCACCATGAGCTTGCTGCCGCCGTGCGGGTCCTGCCTGCGGGCGGTCGCCCGCCAGTCGATCGAGCGCACGTCGTCGCCGCGCACGGCATCGCGCAGGCTGTCGAACTCGGTGCCCTGTCCCCGGATCATCACGCTCGTCCGCCCGTCGAGCTCGCGCAATCGGGCCATCCGCGACGGCAAGTGCTTGCGTGCGTGGAACGGCGGCAGCACCCGGATCGCGCCTGGCACGATCGTGGTCGCCTGCCGGGCGGCCAAGTGCAGCGGCCCGAACGAGCGCACGGTCACGTGCGCTGAGCGGCGTTCGCCGCGCCGGAACGGCCGCAACGTCGTCGAGTAAAGGCGTTGTTCGCCTGCGGGCACGGCGATCCGGATGCGCTTGGGCGTGGCTGCGGCAGATGGCGGCCACGCGTCGCGCAGCACACCGTGCACGCGCTTGCCGCCTTCGTTGCGCACGAGCAGCCGCGATTCGGCACGCTCGCCGAGCCGGACTCGCGACGGAAGCTCCCGCTCGAACGCCAGCCGCCGCGGAGACCCGGCGAGGGCCAGGTCGATCCCCGCGAGCGCAACCACGCCCGCGATCCACAACGGCACGACAGCGGGCTCGCCGAAGAACACGGTGGGGATCAGACCAACCGCGAGCAGCAGACAGAACCAGCCGGAGATCGCCATGGTGCGCCTAGATCGGCACTTGCACTTGCTGGATGAGCGAGCGCAGGATCGAGTCCGCCGAGACGCCCTCGAGCTCGGCCTCCGGCCGCAGCTGGATGCGGTGCCGCAGCACCGGTAGCGCCATCGCCTGCACGTGGTCGGGCGTGATCGCCTCGAACCCCTGCAGCCATGCCCACGCTTTCGCCGCCGCGAGCAGCGCCGTCGCGCCGCGCGGACTCACCCCGAGCCGCACAGACGGACTCTGCCTCGTCGCGCGCGCGAGGTCCACGGTGTAGCCGAGCACGTCCGGACTCGACTTGACCTGCCCGACCGCGTGCTTGGCCGCCGCCAATCGTTCGGCGTCGAGCACCGCTTCGATGCCCGCGGCATCCAGATCGCGCGGGTCGAAGCCGCTTGCGTGCCGGTTGAGCACCTCGACCTCGGCTTCCCGTTCGGGAAGCTCGAGCACGAGTTTGAGCAAGAACCGGTCGAGTTGTGCCTCTGGCAGCGTGTAGGTGCCCTCGTATTCGATCGGGTTCTGGGTCGCGGCGACGAGGAACGGCTCGGGCAGCTTTCGGCTGGCTCCGTCGACCGACACCTGCCGCTCCTCCATCGCCTCGAGCAGCGCGGATTGCGTCTTCGGCGGCGTGCGGTTGATCTCGTCGGCGAGCAGAATGTTGGTGAAAACCGGGCCTTCGCGGAACTCGAACTCGGCGGATTTCGGATCGTAGACCATCGATCCGGTCACGTCTCCCGGCATGAGGTCGGGGGTGACTTGCACGCGCCGGGTCTGCAAGTGCAGGGTGTGGCTGAGGGTGCGCACGAGCAGCGTCTTCGCGACGCCCGGCACGCCTTCGAGCAGAACGTGCCCGCTTGAAAGCAGTGCGATGGTCAGGCCGGT
This sequence comes from uncultured Diaminobutyricimonas sp., assembly GCA_964427465.1. Taxonomy (GTDB): domain Bacteria; phylum Actinomycetota; class Actinomycetes; order Actinomycetales; family Microbacteriaceae; genus Diaminobutyricimonas. The sequence goes on along the minus strand of CAYRUW010000103.1, from coordinate 2,999 downwards.
CACAACGCCGTCCTGGCCGACCACCGCCTTGCCGACCTCGGCTCGCACGCGGGCGAAGCTCTCGCGCAGATCGTCGTTGGTCATGTGTTCATTCTCCCGGTGTCTTGTTTGCGGGTTCGGGTCCGGTGCCGAGGGCCTCGGCGACCCGGAATTCGAGTTCGAGCAATTGGTCGGAATAGCGCACGAGATCGCGATCGGTGTGGGGAACCACTTCGATGAGCAGCGCGCGCACCGAGTGCAAGTCGGCACCCACGAGGGATGCGACGGCGCCCGCCACCTCGTCCACGGTCGCGGAGCGCGGCAGCGCGCAGGCCGCCGCCAGGCGGCCGATCGTGCCGATCCGGAGCGCGTCGAGCGAGCGCGATCTCGCCGACGACTTCTCGTAGAGCCTGGCCCGGCCCTCCATCGTCTCGCTCGCCGGCACCACGACCGGCAGATTCTCGATCACGAGCGGTCCCATCCTGCGGCCACGCCACACACCGGCGGCCACGGCGACGAGCGCGAGCAGCAGCATCGCCGGGGTGAGCCACACTGGCGTGAGTTCGCCGAGCGTGGGCGGCGCGCCGACATCGGCGATGCCGGGCAGGTACCAGACGAGGGTTGGGTTCTTGCCGAGCAGGTTGAGCGCCAGGGCGGCGTTGCCGTGAAAGGCGACCGCGGAGTTGGTAAGCGCGTCGCCGGCTCCGAGAACCGTGACCGAGGTGTTTCCGGTGTGCACCGCTACGAGCGAATACACCCCCGGGTCGGTCTCTAGGCATCCCACGGCACCGCTTGCGGATGTGCCGATCCGGTATCCGGAGGTCAGCCCGCTCACGCGCTGGGCACGTTGCACCGCAGGCACTGGACAGTCCGCTTCGACGACGGCGTCGGCACCGGTGTCGGGCAGCGACGCCTCCATGACTTGCGGAGCGAAGTCGTCGAGTTCGCCCGGGCCGGGGTCGACGACTACGAGGCGCTCGGCTAGTTGCAGCAACTCCGGGCGGATCGAGGTGTCGAGCAATCCGGTGTCGTACAGCAGGATCGTGGTCGTGGCCGGGTCTTCGATCGCGGTGCGCGTGTCGTCGAAGGTCTCGGTGAAGACGACTTCGACGCCGCGTTCGCGCAGCACCTCGGCTACCGCCATCGCGCCGTCGGGCGCGGGGTTCTCCGGCGACAGGTACGGCTCTTGGGCCCCAGCGCCGGACAAGGCGAGGAAGGCCACGGAGACCAGCAGTGCCACAGTCGTGGCACCGGCCCAGAACAGGCTCCGGCGTACAACACGGCGGACGGTGGGGGTCAGCACCTGGTCGTCGGCTAGGGTCACGCGCGGTCCGCCTCCGCGGTCTCGGCGCGCGGCGAGGGCCTCGCGCCGCGCAGCCTGCCCTCGAGCGCTTCGACGGCGGCGAAAGCGTCCGCCGAGCCGGGATGGCCGAGGTAACGCACTTGGTCGAACAGTTCCGCCGCGTGCACGAGCTCGGTTCGCTCGGTGCGGAACTCGTCGCCCGCCCGGCGGGCGAAGCCGGTCGCGGTCGTTCCCGGGCTGATTCTCACGAGCGCGCGTTCGGCGAGGCCGCGCGCGATCGCCCGGAACATCTCCGCGATCGCGGTCGGCCAGTCGCCGTCGGCTGCGGCTTGCTTCGCCGACTTGCGGATCTCGGCGGATCCGCGTTCGTCATCCTCGCCGAACAGTTCTTTGCCGTCGTTGCTGCGCCGATTCAGTCGCGGCAGTCCGTAGAGCAGGAACGCGAGCACGACCCCGGCGAGCACCAACGCTCCGACGACAACGAATGCGATGAGCGGCGGGCCTTCGGCGACGCGCGTGCCGAGCGACCCGAGCCAATCGAAGAAGGCCTGCATCGCGATGTCGAACCACGTCGGCTGGGCCGCCTGGTACCTCGGTTCGGTCAGTTCGTGCAGGATCCAGTCGCGTGCCTCCGGCGCGTCCGGCTCGACCGGCACTTCGAACGGCGCCGGCCAGGCACCGTGAAGCACGTCGTACAGCCACGCACCCGCGGCGCCCACGCCGAGCGCACGCCCGCGTGTCAGGCTCACGCCACGCGGCAGCCCCCATAAGAGGCGCCCGCCCGGCAGGCTCATACCCAAGGCGAGTTGGCCTGCGCACCGGGCACGTGATGGGCGGGCCGCAAGTACAGATACGGGTCAGGCGTTTCTTGTCCGGCTTGCCGTGCCTCCACGAACCGGGCGAGCTCGAGGTCGAGCCCTTCCTTGCGCATCCTCAAATCGATGTACAAGAGCGCGGACGTCGCCGCTTGCACGACCGATGTGGCGGCCGCGTAGACGACCGAGACGACGATCGTGATCAAGTAGCTGATTCCGATCACGGTGAGGAACGTGCCGGGGTCGCCGGTCGGGCCGAGCAGTCCGCCGGCGAGGATGAGAACCATCGAGATCGGGAAGGTGATCACCTGCCCGGCGATGAGGATGATCAGGTTCACGAGCAATTGGATGCCCAGCACCCGCCAGAAGTGGCCCTGGACCAGGCGCCACGACCGCCGGATCGCCCCGCCGAGCGAGAGACGCTCGAGCACCAGTGCGCTCGGCACGAGGCATAGCTTGGCACCAAGCCACAGGCCGACGGCCGCCAGGCCGAGACCGACGAAAGTCGCGAACGCGAAGCCGGCTACCATCCCGGCGAGAGTGGCGGAAAATGCGAGCACCATGAACGCGACGAGAATGATCCCGAGGGCCAGCATGGCGCCGACGGCGATCAGCAGCATCCAGACGACGAGGGCGAGGATGCGGCCGCGCGCTCGGCGCCAAAGGCCGCGCAAGCGCAGCTTCTCGCCCACCGTGCCCCTGGCGACCTCTAGCGAGATGATGCCCTGGATGAGTCCGAGCGCGGCGATGGAAAGCAGAACGGGCACGAGTACGGACAGCATGATCGCCGCGGTGGAGCCCGCCGCGATCGCGTCGAGTTCGCTCGGTTCGGCGGGCGAGATGCGTTCGAATGCGACGACCGTCACTACGCCGGTCAGGGCGAGCGAAGCGACCATCGTCAC
>CAYRUW010000102.1:0-6284 GCA_964427465.1 uncultured Diaminobutyricimonas sp. | reverse complement strand
GGGGGCGACGCGGGGCCGGACCGGGTGGGGCTCAGGCCCGATAGCATCGCGGTGATCAGCATCGACGCGAACACGGGCAAGGCCGTGCGGATCGGAATCCCGCGGAACCTCGAGTTCGCGCCGTTCGCCGAAGGCTCGCCACTGTGGAACGAGTTCCCCGACGGCTATTCGTGCGGTTCCGAGTGCCTGATCAGTTATTTGTACACGTACGGCTCGGAGCATCCCGAACTGTATCCGGATGCGGAGGCCGCCGGGCGCAACCCCGGCGTGCAAGCGACCATGGACGCCGTCGAGGGCGTGACCGCGCTCGAAATCCAGTACTACGTGCTCATCGACATGCAGGGGTTCGCCGACCTGATCGACGCGCTCGGCGGCGTCACGATCGAGGTCGAGGAGCGGCTGCCGATCGGCTCGAACACGCTGCCCGACGGCAGTCGTGCGCCGCCGGCCGGGTACATCGAGGCGGGCGTGCAGGAGATGGACGGCGAGACCGCGTTGTGGTTCGCGAGGACGCGCTACGGCACGACCGACTACGAGCGCATGGAACGGCAGCGGATCGTGCAAGAGGCGATCCTGCGGCAGTTCGAGCCGGCGAACGTGATCACGAAGTTCCAGTCGATCGCCGAGGCCGGAGCGCAAGTGGTGCGCACCGATATTCCGCAGGGGATGCTCGGCCGGTTTGTCGAGCTGGGCGAGAAGACCCGCGAGCAAGAGCTCGTCGCGCTCGAGCTCGTGCCACCCGAGTTCGACCCGGCCGCCCCGGACTTCGACTACATCCGCTCCCAGATCCAGCAGACGATCGAGCGCTCGAGCCCCACCCCGGAGCCGTAAGGGCGCTGTCGGCCGCGGGCAGCCGGGCGACGCAGAGCCGAGGCTAGAGTTCCGCGTGCAGTCGCCACACCCTGGCGGCGGACTCCTGCCAGCTGAACGCCCCGGCGCGCTGCCGGCCCGCATGCGAAAGCCGCTCGCGCAACGCTGCGTCCGAGTCGACGGCAGCGATCGCCTCGGCGAGCCGTTCCGGGTAGGTCGCGGTCTCGGCGCGAGGTACGCAAAGACCCGCCCCGCCTGCGACCTCGGCGACGGCCGGCGCATCCGAATGCACCACGGGAGTGCCGAAACTGAACGCTTCGAGCACCGGCAGGCCGAAACCTTCGGCCAGGCTCGGGAACGCGAACACGCTCGCGCGGTCGAGCAGCACCGCCAGATCCTCGTCGCTGACCAGGCCCAGGGCTCGGACCCTGCCGGGTGGCAGTCCCGCGAGACGTGCGAGAGCGGGTACGTCGACTCCGCCCCAGCCGGACGGACCGGCGACCAGCAGCGGCAGCTCGGTCGCTCCGGCGACAGCGAACGAGCGGATGAGCGGCTCGAGACCTTTGCGCGGTTCGAGCGTTCCGACCGCGAGCACGAACCGGCCGGGCAGGGCCAGCCGCTCGGCACGCTCATCCGAGTCGGCAGGCAAGGCCAGCCGTGAACTCACCGCGCCGCCGATCACCCGGATGCGGTCGCCGAAGTCGAACAGTCCGGTCAGTTCGCCCGCGACTGCTTCGGTGGGCACGACGACCGCATCCGCGTGGCGCCAGGCCCGTCCGGCCATCGCCTTGTGCCAGGCGACACCGCGCGGCGTGAGGGTCTCAGGGTGGGTCCACGGCACGACATCGTGAACGGTGACCACGGTGCGCCGAGCCGGTGAGCGACGGTGCGCGCGCAGCGGAGCGAGCATGCTCGTGGCGTGCACGGGATCCGCACCTGGCAGGTCCGCCAAGCCGTATCGCCAAGCGGTCGCGAGCGCGCGGCGGCCGAGCAGCGTCGTTTCCAGACCGGCCAGTCCGGGCAGCCGGTCGCGGACCCGGCGCAGATCGGAGGCGGCGGCGGCAGAGACGACCCCGGTCACCTCGGTGCCCTCCGGTGCGGTGTCGATGAGCGCGTTCGTCAGCTCCAGGGTGTAGCGCCCGATCCCGCCCGGCACGGGGGCGAGCAGCTGGTCGACGATGACGCGCAGTCGGTTCACCCGGCCCGTACCGCTCCCGTGCGGACCGCATCCGCCAGCGCATCCCGCCAGGTTCGCAAAGGGGCAAGGCCTGCCCGCTGCCAGGCGTCCTGCCCGAGCACCGAATACGCAGGTCGCGGCGCCGGCCGGGGGAAGTCGGCGCTCGAGGCGGGCCGGATGCGTTCCGGGTCGAGTCCGGCGAGACGGAACAGTTCGCGCGCGAACTCGAAGCGCGTGGCATGCCCCGTGTTGGTCGCATGGTAGATGCCGCCGGGGATGTTCCGGTCGGCGACCTCCACTATCCGGCCGGCGACGTCGCGAGCCCAAGTGGGCTGGCCGACCTGGTCGTCGACCACCCGTACCTCTTCGCCTTCGCCGTCGAGGCGGAGCATGGCGGAGGCGAAACCGGGCTTGTACTCCCCGTACAGCCATGCGGTCCGCAAGATCGGGGCATCGGGATTGCCGGCGCTCACCAGGTGCTCGCCCTCGACTTTCGTACGTCCGTACGCGCTGAGCGGGCGAGTCGGCGCGTCCTCGGCGTACGGCTGCTCTGCGGTGCCGTCGAACACGTAGTCCGTCGAGACGTGCACGAATCTCGCGCCGCTACGGGCGCAGGCCGAGGCCAGGTGCCCCGGCCCGATCGCGTTCGCGAGTCTGGCACTGTGCTCGTCCGCCTCGGCCCGGTCGACGTCGGTGTATCCGGCGGCGTTTATCACCACGTCGTGCCCGGCGACGGCATCGGCCACCGCCGTCGCGTCTGCCACGTCCAGCTCGGCGCGGGTGGGCGCACTCACCTCCCGGCCTTCGAGCAGGTCGAGCAGCTCGCGGCCGAGCAGACCGCGAGCGCCGACCAGCAGGTAGCGCGTCATAGCAGCGCCGCCCTCGCCTTGAGCGGTTCCCACCAGTCGCGGTTGTCACGGTACCAGCGCACCACCTCCGCGAGTCCTTGCTCGAAGTCGACCTGCGGCGCGTATCCGAGTTCGCTCGCGATCTTGCCGATGTCCAGGCTGTACCTGAAGTCGTGGCCTTTGCGGTCCTCGACGTTGTCGACGAACGACCAGTCGCGGCCGGTGGCCTCGAGCAGCAGGCCGGTCAACTCGCGGTTGCTGAGCTCGGTGCCCCCGCCGATGTTGTAAACCTCGCCGGCACGCCCGCCGAGCAGGACCATTGCGACGGCGCGCGTGTGATCGTCCACGTGCAGCCAGTCGCGGATGTTCGCACCGTCGCCGTAGAGCGGAACGCGTTCTCCTTCGATCAGCCGGGTGACGAACAGCGGGATCATCTTCTCGGGAAAGTGGTACGGGCCGTAATTGTTGGAGCACCGGGTGATCGACACGTGCAGTCCGTGGGTGCGGTGGTAACTGCGCGCGATCAAATCGCTCGCGGCCTTGCTCGCGGCGTAGGGCGAATTCGGCTCGAGCGGAAAATCTTCGGTCCAGGACCCCTGCGCGATCGAGCCGTACACTTCGTCGGTCGATACGTGCACGAAGCGGCCGATGCCGTTGCGCAGTGCCGCGTCGAGCAGCACCTGGGTGCCGTGAACATTGGTGAGCACGAACGGTGTCGCATCGCGCACCGAGCGGTCGACGTGCGACTCGGCAGCGAAATGCACGACCCCGTCGACGTCTGCGATCGCCGATTCGACCGTGGCCGCATCCGTGATCGATCCGTGCACGAATCGCAGCCGGTCGTCGTCGGCCACCGAAGCCAGATTCGCCAGATTCCCGGAGTAGGAGAGCGCGTCGAGCACAGTCACCTGGGAGCCCTCGAGCCCCGGGTATTCGTCGGCGAGAACCCTGCGCACGAAATTGGACCCGATGAAGCCCGCGCCTCCGGTCACCAACAGCCTCACGCCACGAGTCTACGGGCCGGGCGGGCCGCCGTTTCGACAGTAGAATCGGCCGATGCAAGTAGCCCCGCTGCCGATCCCGCACGCCTTCGAGTTCACGCCTCAGGTGCACGGCGACTCGCGCGGTGTGTTCCTCGAATGGTTCCGGGGCGACCGGCTCGCCGAGGCCACCGGTCGTAGCTTCGAGTTGCTGCAAGCGAACATCTCGGTGTCGCAGCGAGGCGTGGTGCGTGGCATCCATTTCGCGGATGTGCCGGCCGGCCAGGCGAAGTACGTCACGGCGATCACGGGTTCGGTGGTCGACATACTCGTGGATCTGCGAGTCGGCTCGCCCACGTTCGGCGCGACGGCGCGAATCGAGCTCGACGATGCGACTCGCCGTGCCGTGTTCGTGCCGGAGGGCCTCGGCCACTTGTTCGTCGCGACGAGTCAGACGGCGAGCGTGTGCTACCTGACCACGGATGTGTACCGCCCAGAACGCGAGCACACTCTGAGCGTGCTCGACGAGAGCCTCGGACTCGAGTTGCCGTTCGAGCGCGACGAACTCATCCTGTCGGAGCGAGACGCCGCCGCCCCTACGCTGGAAGAGGCAAGGCTGGCCGGAATCCTGCCCACCTGGCAGGACTGCCTCGACCGGTATGCCGAGCAGGCGATTCGGCCGCACCACCACGACCGATGAGAGGACGCGAATGAAGGGGATCATCCTGGCCGGCGGGTCGGGCACCCGGCTCCACCCGATCACCAAGGGCATCTCGAAGCAATTGATGCCGATCTATGACAAGCCGATGATCTATTACCCCCTTTCGACACTCATGTCGGCCGGCATCCGCGACATCCTCGTGATCACCACACCCGAAGACCGAGCCGCTTTCGAGCGCGTGCTCGGCGACGGTGGGGAGATCGGCATCCGGCTCTCCTACGCGGCCCAGCCGAAGCCCGAAGGGCTCGCTCAGGCTTTCCAGATCGGCGCCGACTTCATCGGCGACGACAAGGTCGCCCTCGTGCTGGGCGACAACATCTTCTACGGGGTGGGGCTGGGCAAGAGCCTGACCGGCAACTCCGACCTCGACGGCGCGCTCGTGTTCGCGTACCACGTGGCGAATCCGTCGGCATATGGGGTGGTCGAGTTCGACGGCGAGGGCCGCGTGCTGAGCATCGACGAGAAACCCGCGCAGCCGAAAAGCAACTACGTGGTGCCGGGACTGTACTTCTACGACAACTCCGTCGTCGAGATCGCGCGCAACGTGCAACCGAGTGCACGCGGCGAGTACGAGATCAGCGACGTCAACATGGCCTACCTCGAGCGCGGTGCGCTGCGCGTGCAAGTGCTCGACCGGGGCACGGCGTGGCTGGACACAGGCACCGTGGAGTCGATGGTGCAGGCGACCGAGTTCGTGCGTGTGATCGAGGCCCGGCAGGGCTACAAGATCGGCTGCATCGAGGAGGTTGCCTGGCGTCAGGGCTGGATCGACGACGAGCATCTCTCGGCGCTCGCGCAGCGGCTGGAAAAGAGCGGGTACGGGCGGTACCTCAAGGGGCTGGTGGCTTAGAGGTTCCGCGGAGGCGGCCGGCCAGTGCCCTCAGCGACCGCAACAGGGGCCCGCGCAGCAGCCGGGTCCGGGTCAACCACGGCATCCGCGCCACGACCGTACCCAGCAGCGGGCCGAACTCGAGTTTCTGATAGGTCGCGACGAGAGGCCGGACCGACCTCTTGAAATGCCTGAGCGAGCCGCGGTCTTTCGCTTCCAGGAACAGATCGTGACTGCGGGCGGAGATCAGGCGCCGTTGGCGCACGATCGCCTTGCGTCCTTCCGTGACCTTCCTCGAGCCGGGTGCGACCCTCTTCTTCGGCGTCCAGCGGCCTTCGGCCACGTCGTCCTCAAGACGAACGGAGAGGCCATCCCTGCGGTGCCGGAAGTTGCCGGCCTGGGACCTCGCGGCACGGTCGGGAGCGAGGGGCTCGATCTCGAGCTCGCCGCTTTCCCGGGCGTCTTCGAGGATCGATTCGATCACCTCGTTGCGGTTGACGATCACGTTGGTCCCGCGCCAGTCCTTGCGATACTCGTCCAGCCAGGCATCCCCGAGCACGACGTCTGCCGTCTCGGCGAAGATGTCGTCGCAGTAGTTGCACGCGTTGAGCTGCATCATGCCGTGGCCCCAGTTGGCGCCGATGAGCTGCCGGTTCGGCCGCGTCTTCAGCGGACCGCCGTGTGTTGCGGCTCCGAAGCCGTAGTCGCCGGCGTCGTGACCCGGCCTTTTCACGCGGAAGTCGACCCGATCGACTCGTTCGGGGGGCACTCCGACCTGCCAGGCGAGCAGCTCGGCGAATGCTTGAGATTTGAGATGACCGCACACCAGACCGATGAAGTACGCCAGCTGTTCCTTGAAGACGGGGTCTTGCCCGGCCACGAGCCGAGCGGCCTTGACGAAGCATGGAACTCCGATGAA
>CAYRUW010000101.1:0-6294 GCA_964427465.1 uncultured Diaminobutyricimonas sp. | reverse complement strand
GCCGCGATCTATGGCGGCAAAGCCTATGAAGGCCAGGTCGCTCAATTGCAGGCCGGCGCGCAGATCGTGGTCGGCACCCCGGGCCGGCTGCTGGACCTCGCCGGGCAGCGACTGCTGAACCTCTCGGCAGTGCGGATGATGGTGCTCGACGAGGCCGACAAGATGCTCGATCTGGGCTTCCTGCCCGACGTCGAGAAGCTGTTCGCACAAACGCCCGCGACGAGACACACGATGCTGTTCTCGGCGACAATGCCCGGGCCTGTCGTCGCGCTCGCGAGGCGCTTCATGAACCGGCCGATCCACATCCGCGCCTCCGACCCCGACGAAGGACTGACCCAGGCGAACATCCGGCACTTGGTCTACCGGGCGCACGCACTCGACAAAGACGAAGTAGTGGCGCGCATTCTGCAAGCCGAGGGACGCGGGCGCACGGTCATCTTCACCCGCACCAAGCGCGCCGCCGCGAAGCTCGTGGAGGAACTCACCGACCGTGGCTTCAAGGCTGCGGCAGTGCATGGTGACCTGAACCAGGAACAGCGCGAACGCGCCATGACCGCTTTCCGCGCGGGAAAGAAAGACGTGCTCATCGCGACCGATGTGGCAGCGCGCGGCATCGACGTCGTCGACGTCACCCACGTGATCAACCACACCGTGCCCGAAGACGAGAAGACCTACTTGCACCGGGCCGGACGCACCGGTCGCGCCGGCAAGACCGGCATCGCGGTGACTTTCGTCGACTGGGACGACCTGCACAAGTGGTCGCTCATCAATCGTGCCCTCGAGTTCGGCCAGCCCGAGCGGGTGGAGACGTACTCTTCGTCGCCGCATTTGTTCGCCGATCTCGGCATTCCCGAGGACGCCAAGGGCAGGATCCGGCCGCCGCAGGCAGGACGGGAGGCCAGAGGGGGCTCTGCTCGCCCGGCGCGAGCCGGCGAACGCGAAGGCACCGCCGCGCCGCGCAGACGCCGCCGCACGCGCTCGGGACAAACCGAGGGGACTCGGCAGGGAGAACCCGGGCCGAAAGACGCACAGCCCGGCCGGACGGCCGGCCAGGCCGAGAACCGGACCTCGGATGCGCACGGCGAGCGCCCGCAGAACGCGGCACCTGCGCGCCGTCGTCGTCGGCGGCGGCCCGGCTCAGGCGGTTCGAGCGGTTCCGGCGGTTCCGGCGGTTCCGGCGGCTCGGGCGGTTCCCGCAACTCCGGCAGTTCCGGCGCCTCCGCACCCGCGGAATAGCGGACCGCGACCTCAACGCGCCCGGCGAATCAGACGCGAATCAGACGGCTGCCGCCGGTCAGCCGGTGAACGCGCGCGAACCGGTGGCGCGCTCCAGCATCCGCTCGACCACCCGCGGATCGGTCGTGTTCTCGCCCAGCGCGTTCTGCTTGCCCGTGCCGTGGTAGTCGCTCGAACCGGTGACCTCTAGCCCGTGCCGCGCGGCCAGATCGCCAAGCAACCTGCGAACCGCAGGGTCGTTGTCGCGGTGGAAGACCTCGAGTCCGAACAGGCCCGCCTCGGTCAGGGCACGCATGTGCACATCGGCGAGCATGCCGCGCATGCCCCGGCCGCCCGGGTGGGCGATCACCGCGACACCTCCCGCCTCGGTCAGCAGACGCACCCCTCGCACCGGATCCGGCGCATAGTGCGGACGGTAATAGCCGCCCCGCCAGTGCAAGATCGACGCGAATGCAGCATTCCGGTCCGGCACATGACCACGCGCGACGAGCGCGTCGGCGATGTGCGGCCGACCGACCGTGGTGCCCGGCCGGGTCTGGGCAAGCACGTCGCTCCAGTCGAGCGGATAGTCCACCGCGATCCGGCGGACCATGGCCTCCGCGCGACTCACCCGCTCTGCCCGGATGCGCTCCGTCTCCGCGAGCAGTTCCTCGTGGCCGGGATCGAACAAGTAGCCGAGCACGTGCACGCTCGCGTAGCCGAACTGGCAGCTCAGCTCCATTCCCGGAATCACCGTCAAACCGGTTCCGCGAGCGGCTTCGAAAGCCTCCGCCCAGCCCGCCGTCGAATCGTGGTCGGTGATCGCGATCGTGCCAAGCCCTGCCGCCACAGCAGCCCGGATCAGCCCGGACGGCGTGTCGGTACCGTCGGACACGCTCGAGTGCGTGTGCAGGTCCGCGGGCGCTAACATGCCTCCGATGCTATTGGGCTAGGCTGCCTAGGCCATGTTCGCCCGAGTCGTCGCCGCCGTAGTGACGCTCGCCCTCGGAGCGATCCTGCTCATACTCGCCTGGCCGCAATTGTTCCGGCTCGAGCGCACTTTCATCGTGGCGCAAGCCGTCTCGCTGCGCGGTTCGGCGGCGGCGATCGCGGTGCTCGCTGCGCTCGGGTTCACGGTCCTCGCCTTGCTCTCGCCGAGAGCACGCCGGTTCGCCGCGGGGCTCGCGATCGTGCTCGTGGCGTTCGCCGGCCTGCAGGCCGCCGTGCTCGCCACCCGCGGGTTCGCGGCACCCAGCACCGGCACCGCGGCCGACGACGACCTGGTCGTGTTGAGCTGGAACACGCTCGGCGACGAACCGGGCGCCGACGAGATCGCCCGGCTCGCGCTCGAGGTCGAAGCCGACGTCGTCGCTCTGCCGGAGACGTCTCAGGAGGCCGCCACCGCGATCGCGCGAGCCATGGGCGAGCGGGGCCGCCCGATGTGGGCGCACTCGATCGCATTCGACCAGATCTCCAAGGCGCGCACCACGTCGCTGCTGATCAGCGCCGAACTGGGCGACTACGTGCTCGACGAATCCGCCGGCACCACGGGACAGCTCCCGAGCGTCGTCGCCGTGCCGGTCGACGGGAACGGTCCGACGATCGCCGCCCTGCATCCGGTGGCGCCGGTTCCGAAATACATGGACCGGTGGCGCAGCGACCTGGAGTGGGCCGCGGCACTGTGCGAGCGCGAGAACGTAATCGTCGCCGGCGACTTCAACGCGACGCTCGACCACATGTCTTCGCTTCGAGGCGACGGCGAACTGGGCGATTGCCACGATGCGGCCCTCGTATCCGGGAGCGCTGCGATGGGCACCTGGCCCGCTTTCCTGCCGCCGCTGCTAGGCGCGCCCATCGACCACGTCATGGCCACCCGCCAGTGGCACGTCGCGCAAATGCGGGTGATCGAGTCGCGGGATGGATTCGGTAGCGACCATCGTCCGATCGTGGCGCTGTTGAGCCCCGCGGGCTGAGCGCGCGCTAACCGCGTTCTGGAGAACTTCGCGGCGACCGCGAGAATGGGGTGATGGCAGAGCACAAGGCGCCGCGCGCGACGGCCAACCGATCCACGACCCCCGGTTCGGACTCGTTCCGGGCGCACATCTTCTCCGGCTGGGCCGAGCGGACGATCCAGGCCCCGGCGCCCAGAGAAGTTTCCCCATTCGCTGCGGCCAGGCGCGCTCGCATCTCGGCATTGCATCCGGGAAAGCGGCTCCTAGTGCCCGCGGGGCCTGCGAAGCAGCGCTCCAACGACACGGATTACCCGTACCGCGCGCATTCGGCTTTCGCCCACCTCACCGGCTGGGGCACTGATACCGTGCCGGGCAGCGTGCTCGTGCTCGAACCGGTCGCGGACGGTCACGAGGCGACCCTTTACTTCCGGCCGGCCGCCGGCCGCGACTCCGATGAGTTCTATGCCAATCCGGAGGTCGGCGAGTTCTGGACCGGGCCCAGACCAACTCTCGCCGAAGTCGCAATCGAGCTCGGCATCCCGACTCTGCCGCTCGAAAGACTCGAAGAAGTGCTCGACGGCACCGATGACTCGACACTCATCGTGCGCAACGCGGATCGCGACTTGACCGACCAGGTCGACGGCCGCCGCATGCTCATCGGCGATGCCGGTTCGCCCGAGCTGGAGGGCGATACCGAATTGGACCGCGATTTGAGCGAACTGCGGCTCGTGAAAGACGAGTGGGAGGTCGGGCAATTGCGTACCGCGATCGCCGCGACCAAGCGCGGCTTCGACGACGTGATCGCGAGCCGGGACGAGATCCTCGCGCACCCTCGCGGCGAACGCCTCGTGCAGGGCACGTTCGATCGGCGCGCCCGCGCGGAAGGGAACGCGGTCGGTTACGACACGATCGCCGCATCCGGGCCGAACGCTTGCATTCTGCACTGGACGCGCAACGACGGCCCGGTCAAGCGGGGGCATCTGGTCTTGATCGACGCGGGCGTCGAACTCGAGAGCTACTACACGGCGGACATCACGCGCACCCTCCCGGTCGACGGGCGGTTCAGTCCCGTGCAACGTCGCGTGTACGAGGCTGTGCTCGAAGCGGCGGATGCGGCGTTCGCGATCGTGCGGCCGGGCATCCGGTTCCGTCAGGTGCACGAGGAGGCGATGAAGGTCATCGCGCGGCGCACCGCCGAGTGGGGACTGCTGCCGGTGAGCGCCGAGGAGTCGTTGCTGCCCGAGCACCAGTATCACCGCAGGTACATGGTGCATGGCACGTCGCACCATCTGGGTCTCGACGTGCACGATTGCGCGAGCGCGAGGCGCGAGCTCTACCTGGACGGCGAGCTCAAGCCGGGAATGGTGTTCACGATCGAGCCGGGGCTCTACTTCCAGCCGGACGATCTGACCGTGCCGGAGGAGCTCCGCGGCATCGGCGTGCGGATCGAAGACGACATCCTCGTGACCGAGACCGGCGCTGAGAACCTCTCCATCGCGATCCCGCGCACTCCCGAGGCCGTGGAGGCCTGGCTCGCGGGCGACACGTCGCGCTAGGTCGCTGCCCCTCTCCTTACGGGGTGGGGCCGGGGTTGGCCAGCAACGACTGGGCGCGCTCGAGCATGGTCGGATCGATGATGATCTGGTAGTTCGAGGCGAGCACTTGCGTCATGGAAGTGAAATCGCGGGTGCGCCGGTTCACCCCGTAGGTGACGAGGCCGAACAGCATGCCGAAACCGGCACCGATCAGGGCAGCCGCTCCCACGAACGCGAAGTTCGGTGCGGGTGAGAGCAGGATCAGCAGCAGCCCGAAGAACAAGCCGAACCACGCGCCGCTCGCCGCACCCGCGAGCGCGGCGCGACCATAGCTGAGCTTGCCGGTGACACGTTCGACCGTCTTCAGGTCGTTGCCGACGATCGAGACCCGGCTCACGTCGAACTCGGCCTTGGCCAGACGATCCACGATCCGCTGCGCCTCCGGATAGGTGTCATAGGTCCCGAGCACTTCACCGCGCGGCAGCTTGGGCTGCCCCTGGCGTCGGCGGCCGAACAACGGCGCATTCGTCATGCCGACATTCTGGCACGACGTTTCAGGCTTCGACACGTGTCGCACGGCTCCAGCGGCTAGCCTCTTAGCGTGAGCGCAGCAAGGGTTTTCGTGGCGAGACTGGCCGGCTGCTCCATTTTCGACCCGGTCGGCGACAAGGTCGGCCGCGTGCGCGACGTGCTCGTCGTCTACCGCAAGACCCAATCGCCCCGGGTGGTCGGCCTCGTGGCCGAAGTGCCGGGCAAGCGCCAGGTCTTCTTGCCGATCGAGCGAGTCACGAGTATCGGCTCGGGACAGATCATCACAACCGGCGAGATCAACTTGCGCCGGTTCCAGCAGCGCGGCGGAGAGGTCCGCGTGATCGCCGAACTGCTCGGCCGCAAGGTGTCGCTTCGGCACCGGCCCGGCGAGGCGACCATCGAGGATGTTGCGATCGAGCAGGAAGCGCCCGGCGAGTGGGCGGTGAGCCAGCTTTTCCTCCGCCGGCCGCGCACCGGCCCGGCCGCTTTCGCGAAGGGCGCGACCTTGTTCGCCGACTGGTCGGAGGTGCGCGAGGAGAAAGCGGAAGGCGAGGCGCAGAGCGCCGAGCATCTGATCGCCACCTACTCCGATCTGCTGCCTGCCGATCTGGCCTCGACGCTGCTGGATTTGCCGGAGGAGCGACGGCTCGAGGTGGCGGAGGAACTGCCCGACGACCGGCTGGCAGATGTGCTTGAGGAGATGCCGCCGCGCGAGCAGGTCGCGGTGCTCGCGCATCTGGGCGACACTCGCGCCGCCGACGTTCTCGACCAGATGGAACCGGACGACGCAGCCGACCTGATCGCGCAATTGAGCCAGGAGCGCGGCGAGGCGCTGCTCGGGCTCATGCAGCCGGACGAAGCCGACGACGTGCGATTCCTGCTCTCGTATGAGTCGGACACCGCCGGCGGCCTGATGACCAACGAGCCGATCATCCTCTCCGCAGACGCGACCGTGGCCGAGGGCCTCGCGCTCATCCGCCGGCACGAATTGGCTCCCGCGCTTGCCGGCGCGGTGTGCGTGACGCTTCCGCCATACGAGCCGCCGACGGGACGGTTCCTGG
>CAYRUW010000100.1:0-6315 GCA_964427465.1 uncultured Diaminobutyricimonas sp. | reverse complement strand
CGCGAGACCCCGTGGTGGGGGTCTCGATACGGCCTGCGGCCTACTCGACCCACGTCCTACCCCGCGGGTCGAGTAGCGCGTAGCGCGCCCCCGCGGGTCGAGTGGCCGCGCAACGCGCGGCGTATCGAGACCGTGGCGCGGGGGTCTCGGTACGGCCTGCGGCCCCCGCGGGTCGAGTAGCGCGTAGCGCGTATCGAGACCGTGGCGCGGTGGTCTCGGTGCGGCCTGCGGCCTACTCGACCCACGTCCTACCCCGCGGGTCGAGTAGCGCGTAGCGCGTATCGAGACCGTGGCGCGGGGGACCCTTCAACCGAGAATCGCGGCAAGGTGCTGGATCGCGCGCCGTTTGTGCGGGAGGTGCCGCTTCGAGTTCAAGTAATCGATGCACTCGGCGGCATCGACTCTTGCGAGATCGGCTAGAGCACGAACGGCGGCGCTCGTGGCATCCGTGCACCGGGCTTCGGAGCGCACGATGTCGAGCAAGGTGCGAAACGGCGTCGTCACGCGAAGGCCCGCGATGCGCACCACATCCGCCGGCTCGATCATGACCTCACGCAGAGTCATCGGCAGCGGGCCGGCGGCCCTGCCACGGGCGCCGAGGCTCGTGCAGAACTCGTGAACTCGCGGCGGTTGCGCGGTCGCACCCCAGATCCACGCGGCCGTACGCCGTTCCGCGATGAGCGGTTCGGGCAGCGGCAGCACGGATTCGGCACGCAACTCCGGCGAATCGATCGCGTCGATGGGGCAGTACGCCATGTTCATGCCGAACAGTTCCCCGTCGAGCCGCGCAGCGCTGAGTTCTGCCAGCGGCAGGTCCGACGCCGAGAGCACACCCGCGAGTCGCATGTCCCGATGGTCGCAAGGGAGCGCACCGCCAACGGGTGCTAATTCTCATCTGTGGAGAACGTGACCTGTGCGGTTCATGTGCCCAAGGCGTCGAGCCACGCCCGGCGGGCGTCCAGCGCCTCCTGGGCTTGCGCGGCACGCGTCTCGTCGCCGGCGGCCTTCGCCTCGGCTACCTCTTCTTCGAGTTTCGCAATCAGCTCGGTCAACTGGTTGGTCATCCCGTCGGCTCGTGCCTGAAGCTCGGGGTCGGTACGGCGCCAGTGCTCTTCATCGAGCTTTCGGACCGCTGCTTCGATCTTGCGCAGCCGGTCTTCCACGGATCGCACGTGGTCGCGGGGGACCTTGCCGATCTTCTCCCAGCGGCGCTGGATCGACAGGAGCCGGTCGCGAGCGGCATCCCGATCGGTCTCCTCGAGCAGGGGAGCGGCTTCGTCGAGCAAGGCGAGTTTGAGCTTCAGGTTTTCCTCGAACTCGACGCTATCGCGAGCATGGATCTCGGCCTTAGCCGCATAGAGCACGTCCCCTGCGGCTTTGAATTTTTTCCAGAGCGCGTCGTCGGCCTTCTTGCCGGCACGACCGGCTTGCTTCCATTCCTCCAGCAATTGCCGGTAGGCCGGGATTCCCGATGCGCCCTTGGGCTCGAGCGCCTCGGCCTGCTCGATGAGCGACTCCTTGACCTGCCGCGCCTGCTTGTGCTGCGCATCGAGCTCGGCGAAGAACGCACGTCGGTGTTGCTCGATGGTGCTGCGCGCCGCGCGGAACCGCTTCCACAAGTCGTTGCCCAGGTTCTTGGGCAGTCGCGGGCCCTCCTGCTGGTGCTTCTGCCACCGCTCGAAGATGCCGTCAAGGGTCTGGGTCACTTGCTTCCACTGTGCCTTCGCCGGATCAAGGCCCGCGAGCGCTTCAGCCTCTTCGACGAGAGCGGTGCGCTCGGCGATCGCTGCGTCCACGGCCGCCTTCGCTTCTGCCGACTGCTGCTCTCCGATCTGCTCGACGGTGGTACTCAGCGCGTCAAGCCGTTGCGCGAGCGACGCCAGGTCGCCGACAGCGTTCGCGTCGTGAAGAGTCTGCTGCAGCTTGGCGACCGCCTTGGCGACGTCGCCGGCAGGCGCGCCGCGCCGCGCGCGCTGCTCGAGCAATGAGACCTGACCTTCCAGGTCGGCGAACTTGCGCTCGAAGTACGCCAGGGCCTCCTCGGGGCTGCCATCGGGATACTGTCCGACGGCGCGCTCGCCCGAAGCGGTGCGCACGAACACCGTGCCGTCCTCACCGACGCGACCCCAGGGGGCCTCATCGCTTTGAGCCACAACAACCACCTCGTCAGTCCGCCTCCGCTCGGCCTGCAACAGCCTATTGCACGAGCGAGTGCCGGTTGCGGGCTCTATTCAATCGTGACCTGCTCGATCGTCGTGGCGATCGCGGGCGGGCCGTCGGTCTCGCTCGTGCCCGCTTGGATGCCGCCGGAGACGATTTGCGCGATGAGTTCGCCGAGACCATCGGTCACATGCCCGAAGACGGTGTAGCCGCCGGCCGAATCGGCCGGCAGGAGCGTGTCTTCGTACACGATGAAGAACTGACGACCCTGGCTGTAGGCATCGCCGCCGACCCGGGCCATGGCGATCGTCCCGGCCGGGTACATTCCGTCGACGGGAGCGTTTTCGATCGGGCCGAACGAATAGGTGGGATCGGATGCGCCGGTGCCATCGGCGGATCCGCATTGAATGAGCCCCGCGGTATCCGAGTCGACCAGCCGGTGGCAGGACTTGCCGTCGAAATACCCGTCGCGCACTCCCTGCACGAACGAAGCGACGGCTTGTGGTGCGGCTTGGCCGTCGAGTTCTATGCCGAGGGTGACGTCGTTGAGCTGCATTTGTCCGGTCCACGTGCGACTTTCGGACAGCTCGGGATCGGGTACATCGCCGACGTTCGAACCAGGCGAGGGTTCTGCCGCCGGGGTCGCAGTTGGTGTCGGCGACGGTTCGGGCGCACCAGGGCCCGAACCGAAGTAGGTCAGTTGGGCGATGGTGGCGGCGGTCGCGATCACGACGATCGCGATCGCCGCTGCGATGTTATCGAGCTTGCGTCGCCGGTTCTGGTAGGCGTGCACTTGCTGCCGAGCTTCGTATCGGCGGAGACGTTCGCGCTCTTCGCGCGCCTCACGTTCCTTCCGTCCGTTCGACGCCACACATCCTCCAAGCTCCGGGATCGAATGGAACTCTATCGGCGGGCGCAGGTGCAGCAAAACCTGGCGGTGCCGCTGGCTACGCTTGAACCATGAGCGCGCATCCGGGTCTGCGCACGGGCGGAACCCCGCTGGCGGTGCGGATGCGACCGCGCTCGCTGGACGAGATCGCAGGGCAACCACACTTGCTCAAACCGGGTTCCCCTCTCGTCGCGCTCGCGGCCGATTCGCAAGCGGGCGCCGCAGGCGTTTCCGTCATCCTTTGGGGGCCGCCCGGAACCGGCAAGACAACGATCGCGCACGCGATCGCGAACAGTTCGGGTCGGCGTTTCGTCGAACTCTCCGCCGTGACGGCCGGCGTCCGGGACGTACGGCAGGCGATGGAGGAGGCCCTCTCGAACCGGGATCTGTACGGCACGTCGACTGTCCTGTTCCTCGACGAGATCCACCGATTCACCAAGGCCCAGCAGGATGCGTTGCTGCCCGGCGTCGAGAACGGCTGGGTGACCCTGATCGCGGCCACGACCGAGAACCCGTCGTTCTCGGTCATCACGCCGTTGCTTTCGCGCTCGCTGCTGCTGACCCTGCAACCCCTGGAAGACGACGATGTCGCCGCGCTCGTCGACCGCGCGGTGGCCGATCCGCGGGGCCTCGACGGCACGGTCGAGCTCGAGCCGGCGGCGCGAGCGGCTCTGGTCCGGCTCGCATCCGGCGATGCCCGGCGTGCCCTGACCGCGCTCGAAGCCGCCGCCTTCGCTGCTGCGGCGGAAGCGACCGATCCAGAGGAGACGCCGACGATCAGCGCCGAAATCGTCGCTCGCGCCGTCGACCGGGCGCTCTTGCGGTACGACCGGAACGGCGACGAGCACTATGACGTGATAAGCGCATTCATCAAATCGGTGCGCGGCTCCGACGCCGATGCCGCGCTGCACTATCTGGCCAGGATGATCGAAGCGGGCGAGGACCCGAGGTTCATCGCGCGGCGCATGATCGTGCTCGCGGCAGAGGACGTGGGCATGGCAGACCCGAACGCGCTGCAAATGGCCGTTGCTGCGGCCGACGCCGTGCAGTTCATCGGGATGCCCGAGGGTCGGATACCGCTTGCCGAAGTCGTGGTGTACCTGGCCACAGCCCCCAAGTCGAATGCGGCCTACACCGCGATCGACGCGGCGATCGCCGACGTGCGGGCCGGCAAGATCGGCCGGGTTCCCGCGCACTTGCGCGACGCCCACTATCCGGGCGCGAAGCGGCTCGGACACGGCGAGGGCTACAAATACGCGCATGACGCCGAACTCGGCGTCGTCGAACAGCAGTATCTGCCGGACTCGCTTCGCGGCAAGACGTACTACCGGCCGACCCAGCACGGCAACGAACGCGAGATCGCCGCTCGGCTGGATCGGCTGCGTGCCATCATTCGCGGGCGCCGCAGCTGAAGCGGAGCCGGTGCACCCACCGCGGGCAGCTCGGCCCGGCGAACGACGGCTGGTCGTCGTGGTAATCTGTACGCTGCCTACACCGGTTGGCGGGCGAGCGGCTGCGCACGGCACCGGCTGAAGGGGCGTGGTCAGTAGCCGACCGGCACCCGCGGCACATCCCTCTCGCAACGCAAGGCATCCGTAGCGTCCGCGCTCGCCTTGCGCTCAGATTCCGTTCCGACGAACCGAAGGACAACGTGCCCAGCAAGTCACAAGACCGCCGCAAGGTGCGCCTTTCGCGCGCTCTCGGCGTCGCACTAACCCCCAAAGCAGCCCGCTATCTCGAGAAGCGCCCCTATGCGCCGGGCGAGCACGGCCGGACCAGGCGAAAGGCCGACAGCGACTACGCGGTGCGGCTGCGTGAGAAGCAGCGGCTTCGCGAGCAGTACGGCATTCGCGAAAAGCAATTGCGCACCGTGTTCAACCAGGCGCGTCGCAGCCCGGGACTTACCGGTGAGAACCTCGTCGAGCTTCTCGAAATGCGACTGGACGCCCTCGTGCTGCGCGCAGGCTTCGCCCGCACTACGGCCCAGGCCCGCCAGCTCGTCGTGCACCGACACATCCTCGTCGACGGCAAGATCGTCGACCGCCCGTCGTTCCGGGTGAAGGAGGGCCAGCTCATCCACGTGAAGCCGCGCAGCGAATCGCTCGAGCCGTTCCAGGTGGCGGCCGCGGGCGGACACGCAGAAGTATTGCCGAAGGTGCCCGGGTATCTCGAAGTGGAACTCGACAAGCTGCAGGCGCGGCTCGTGCGCCGGCCGAAGCGCGCCGAAGTTCCGGTCACTTGCGACGTGCAGCTCGTCGTCGAGTACTACGCGGCGAGGTAGGCGCTTTCAGGCGCGGCCTGGACGCGACTGTCGAGGCCGCGCTTCAGTTTGGCGCTCGGCAACCTCGGTAGGCTGGAATTCGCGAGTTCGTGAGGAGGGGCGACCATGAAGCGCTTGCTATGGCTGGTGACCGGGGTCGCCCTCGGTTTCGCGATCGCCCACCAGGTCAACCGGACGCCCGAGGGAAGGCGCGTGTTCGATGCGGTGAACGCGCGCGTCCAGGAGTTCGTCGAGGGCGTGGCGGCGGGCTATCGTGCGCGCGAGGCGGAGTTGCGTGAAGCGGCCGAAGCGACGGCCGCGACCGAACGTTCGCATGAGTCGAAGCAGTAGGACGGCGTGCAGACAGTAGAGATCCAGCGCCGCTGGCTCGATTTCTTCGGGCAGCGCGGCCACACCGTCGTGCCATCGGCATCCCTCGTGAGCGAGGACCCGTCGCTGTTGTTCACGGTCGCGGGCATGGTGCCGTTCATCCCATACCTGACCGGGCTCGTACCTGCCCCGTACCCGCGTGCCACGAGCGTGCAGAAGTGTATCCGGACGAACGACATCGACGAGGTCGGCAAGACCACACGGCATGGCACGTTCTTCCAGATGAACGGCAACTTCTCGTTCGGCGACTACTTCAAAGAGCAAGCGATCGCATACGCGTGGGAGCTGCTCACCACATCCGAGGCCGAGGGCGGTCTTGGCTTCGCCGAACGGGACTTGTGGGTCACCGTGTATCAGGACGACGACGAGGCGATCCGATTCTGGAAGCAGATCGCAGGTCTTCCAGACGAGCGCATCCAGCGGCTCGGTCGCGAAGACAACTTCTGGTCGACCGGACAGCCCGGTCCGGCCGGTCCGTGTTCTGAGATCTACTTCGACCGCGGCCCGGAGTACGGACGCGAAGGGGGACCCGCTGTCGACGACTCCAGATACCTGGAGATCTGGAACCTCGTGTTCATGCAGTACCTGATCTCGGATGTCCGCAGCAAGACCGAGT
>CAYRUW010000099.1:0-6333 GCA_964427465.1 uncultured Diaminobutyricimonas sp. | reverse complement strand
GGGCTGGTGCGACGCAGCGGCGGCGAGAGCAGGATCGCCCCTTCCACCGGATGCTGCAGGCCGTGCTTGAGCGCGACCTCGGTGCCGAACGACCAGCCCAGCAGCCACAGATTCGCAAGCCCGCGATCGCGCGCGAACCGCACCGCGGCGGCCAGATCGTGCTGTTCGTCGACCCCGTCGCCGAACCGGCCCTCAGAAGTGCCGCGCGGAGAGGTCACGCCGCGGAAGTTGAAGCGCAGCACCGCGATGTCGGCCATCGCGGGCAGCCGCGCGGCGGCCTTGCGGATGATGTGCGAGTCCATGAAACCGCCGTGCGTGGGCAGCGGGTGCAGGCAGACGAGAGTGGCCACGGGCGCGGCCGACTCGGGAAGGGCGAGCTCGCCGACGAGCGTGAGGCCGTCATCCGTGTGCAACTCGATGTCTTCGCGGTGTGCCGGCAGTACCGTTCCGCCCCGTATCTGCGTCATCGTATTCCTGTCTCCAAGGTGCCGGGCGCCACACTCAGGCCGCGCCCGTCACGGGCCGATCCGCCAGCATCTGGTGTGCCAGTGCCGTCGCCCGGCCAGATCGTGCTCTTCGCCGAATATCCCATCCGCCCGCCAGGCCACTACGTGCGGCGTGCCCGGCTCGATCTGGGCGCCGCAGCCCGGGCACGTGTAGACCTTGACCGAGCCCTCCCCCGACACCGGCTGCACGTTCCAGAGCCCGTCGCGCTTGCTCTCGGTACGGCGAAAGCCCGTCAGCAGCCGTTGCAGGTCCGGCTCCTCGCCGGGGCTGCGACCGGTGCGGCGCCGGGGCCGGTTGGAACGCGGCATGGTCCCAGCCTACGAGCGCCGACCGATCCCCGCCGACCGATCGCCGCCGACCGATCACCGGGTCGGATTCAGTACCAGCCGACGGACTGCGAGTGGCCCCACGCTCCGCACGGCGTGCCATACCGGCCCTGGATGTAGTTCAGTCCCCACGAGATCTGGGTTCGCGGGTTGGTGCGCCAGTCGGCGCCCGCGGTCGCCATCTTCGATCCGGGCAGTGCTTGCGGGATGCCGTATGCGCCGCTGTACGGATTCTGGGCGTAGACGTTCCACCCCGACTCGCGGTTCCACAAGGCGACCAAGCAGTTGTACTGGTCGCCGCCCCAGCCGCGGGCGGAGACCATCTCGCGAGCGATCGCCTGGGCGGTGCCGGGACTTGCCGGCGGTGCTGCAGGGGCAGCGGCCGATCCGCCCGTGCGCGCCCGTGCCGGGCGCGGCGCCTCGGTCACACCGTACTCTTCGCGTTGCACGTCTGTGGCGTCGATCCCGGCGACGACGAGCAATTGGGGGCTGCGGTCCGCCGGCGGGGCGAGCGTCACGGCATGCGCGGGTTCGCCCGAATACGGCGAGACAACGCTCACGAGCACGAAAGCCAGGCTGACCCCGAACGCGAACAGCGGCAGCGACCATGCTGCGCGCGCGTGCCGCTCGGGTTCCATGAGGGCGCGCGCGAGCCAACGGTCCTGCCGGGGATTCGAGGAGTGCCTGCCCACGGAAAGGAAAGTGTAGCCGCAGTGGGCTGAAAGGTCAGCGCACGGCTTGCATCACGCTCGTGACCGTGTCGAGCAGCACGTCGACCTGGGCCTCGTGATATCCGCCACGCTTGGGCCGGAATGCGACCGTTCGCACATCGTCGATCGTCAGCGGCTTGCCGTGCTGGAAGTATCCGATCAGGCGGCCGGCGAACCGATCCACATCCACTGGGTGGTATCCCGTGGCAAGTGGCCCGACCTTGCGGAACTTGCGCCCGTCGGGCCTCGCGACGCGATCCAGAATCTCCTGCGCAGTCTCTCGCGCCCTGGAATACCAAGCTTCCTGACCGCCCTCGGCGACCGCGCGATCGCGCTCCCGGTTCGCGAACGCGTCTTCGAGTCGTTCCAGGGCCGCGTCGACGTGGGAGGGCGAATAGCCTCCTCGCTTCATCCTGAACGCGGTTCTGCGGATGCTCTCGGCCGTCATGCCGTCCGGTACGGCAGGCGCATCGTAGGCGCGTCTGGCTTCTTCGAGAAAGTCCTCGACCTGGTCCACGTCGTAGCCGAGCTTCTTGGTACGCGGAAAGGTTGTGCTCACGGTTCCATTCTCGTACAGCCGGGCGCTCGATCCGGGAGTCAGGCTCAAGTGAACACCAGAAACATCACGTAGGCCACGGCAGCCGACGGCAGTGCCGAGTCGGCGCGATCGAGGAAACCGCCGTGGCCTGGCAGCCAAGTCGAGATGTCTTTGATGCCGAGGTCGCGCTTCATGAGCGACTCGATCAAATCGCCCATGGTCGCCGCGAGCATGAGCACGAGCCCGAAGATCATGCCCGCCCACCACGGGATGCCGATCATGAACTCGGCGAGGAAGACGCCCGCCACCACCGCCACGGTCGCCGCGCCGATGAACCCCTCCCAGGTCTTCTTCGGGCTGATCCTCGGCGCCATGGGGTGGGCGCCCCACAGCAAGCCGCTCGCATATGCGCCCGTGTCGCTCGCGATCACGACGATCAGGAACGCGAGCGTCCACCATTCGCCCTCGTCTTGCGCGGTGAGCAGCGCCGCGAAACTGCCGAGCAATCCGACATACGCCTGGATGAGCGCCCCGGCAGCGAGGTCTGTCCAGACGTCCTTCGATCTCGCGCGATGGCTCGGCCGCACGAGTTCAGCGACTCGCCACAGCGCGACGAAGGCGACGCCCGCAAGGAACACGAGCCAGAGCCCCGGCGCCTGCCAGTAGAACGCCGCCGGCACGAGCGCGACGGCCGCGACGACGCTCGGCAGTCTGGGCACGTCGCGCCCGGCGAAGCGCAGCGCGCTGGCCAACTCGAACACGGTGAAGCCGATGAGTACGCCCGCGAAGACCAGGAAGAGTTCCTTGACGACGATCAGGCTGAACAGCAATGCGAAACCGAGGGCCAGGCCGATCACTATGGCCAGCGGCAGATTGCGTCCAGTTCGCGCCTCGATGCGCTCCTCGAGCGCGTCTAGCTGAGCCTTCGTGGCCCGCATTTGCGCCTCGAACTCGGCCACCGTCGCTTGCGCGCGCGCCTCGAACTCCAGGCGGGGTCTCTTCTTCCTAACCCGGCCCGGGTCGCTCGCCGGGTTGGGAGACACGTCTCAGACCTCGAGCAGCTCGGTTTCTTTGCGCTTGAGTGCCTCGTCGATCTGGTCGGTGTGGTTCTTCGTGATCGATTCGAGCTCTTTCTCAGCGCGCGCCACTTCGTCGTCGCCGACCTCGCCCTTGAGCGCATCGAGGTCGTCTTTCGCGCGGCGCCGGATGCTGCGAACAACGACTTTGGCATCCTCGGCCTTGCCCCGCACGATCTTCACGAACTCGCGGCGCCGGTCCTCGGTGAGTTCGGGCATTGTGACACGCACTATGTTGCCGTCGTTCGACGGCGTCGCACCCAGGTTCGGGAAGGTCGCGATCGCTTTCTCGATCTCTTTCAGAGCGCTCTTGTCGTAGGGCGTCACGATTAGCGTGCGTGCCTCGGGGTTCTGCAGGCTCGCGAGCTGAGCGAGCGGCGTGGGGGTGCCGTAGTAGTCGACCGGGATCTTCTGGAAGAGCTGGGGGTTGGCACGCCCCGTACGCACCGTCGCGAAATCGTCTTTGGCGACCTCGACGGCCTTGGTCATCTTGTCCCTGGCCTCAGCCAGCACATCGCTGATCACGGCTACTCCTTCGCGTCGGTGTCGAGTCTAGTGTTCGCTGCAAACAACCTTGGGGCCGGTTCATGGCCGCAGCAACGTGCCGATGCGCTCGCCGAGCAGGGCCCGGGTGACACTGCCGGGCGGTTCCATGCCGAACACCACCATGGGCATGTCGTTGTCCATGCACAAGCTGAACGCCGTCGAGTCGACGACCTTGAGCCCCTCCACGAGCGCCTCCTGGTAGGTGAGCTCGTCGATCTTCTTCGCGGAGGCGTCCACGTTAGGGTCGGCGGAGTAGACGCCGTCCACCCCGTTCTTGGCGACGAGCACGACATCGGCGCCGATCTCGAGGGCGCGCTGGGCGGAGACGGTGTCGGTCGAGAAGTACGGCAACCCGGCGCCGGCGCCGAAGATGACCACGCGGCCCTTCTCGAGATGCCGCTCGGCGCGCAGCGGAATGTAGGGCTCTGCGACCTGGGTCATCGCGATCGCGGTCTGCACTCTGGGTACTGCGCCCGCTTGCTCGAGGAAGTCTTGCAAGGCCAGCGCATTCATGACCGTGCCGAGCATGCCCATGTAGTCGGCCCGGCCGCGATCCATGCCGCGCTCGCTCAATTGCGCGCCACGGAAGAAGTTTCCGCCGCCGACGACGATCGCGATCTGCACGGTCTTGGCCGCTTCGGCGATCTCTTTCGCGATCGCCTGCACGACGTCGGGGTTCACCCCTAGCTGTCCACCCCCGAACGACTCGCCGGAGAGCTTGAGCAGTACCCGTCGTGCGCCGTCGGCCATGGAGCTTCCCTTCGATCCCAGTTCTCAGATTATTGGTTCAACCGCGAAAAACGGGGTCCGGGACCGCATGGCCCCGGACCCCGTCCTTCGTCATCGTTACGCGCCGACCTTGAGCCGGGCGAACCCGGTTATCGTCAGCTTGGCGTCGGCGGCCACCTTGCCGACGGTGAGTTTGTTGTCTCTCGCGTAGTCCTGTTCGAGCAAGGCGACTTGCTTGAAGTATGCGCCCAGCCGGCCTTCGACGATCTTCGGCAGCGCCGCCTCGGGCTTGCCCTCGTTGCGGCTGATCTCCTCGACGATCCGGCGCTCGTTCTCCACCGACTCCGGCGGCACGTCGTCACGACTCAGATACAGCGGGTCGGCGAACGAGATGTGCTGTGCGATGCTGCGCGCGGTCTCCGCGTCGTCGCCCTGGTATGCGAGGGCGACGCCGATCTGCGGCGGCAAGTCCTTGCTCGTGCGGTGCAAGTACACGGCGAAATTCTCACCGGCCAGGCGCGCGACCCGGCGCAACTCGACCTTCTCGCCGATCGTCGCCGCCTGGTCGTCGATTAGCTGCGCGACCGTGCCGCCTTCCGCCGCCGGAGCGGCGAGCGCCGCTTCGACGTTCTCGGCACCCGCGGCGTCGACTGCTTCGAGCACACGCTCGCCGAGTGCGACGAACCTCTCGTTCTTGGCCACGAAGTCGGTCTCGCAAGCCAGTTCGATGAGCGTCGTCGCGGTGGCGGTCTGCTTCGCCGCGACCAGGCCCTCGCTCGTGGAGCGGTCTGCGCGTTTCGCGTTGCCCTTCGCGCCCTTCAGACGCAGGATCTCGACCGCCTTCTCGACATCGCCGTCCGCCTCGACGAGAGCGTTCTTGGTGTCCACCATTCCGGTGCCAAGTCTTTCGCGCAGGGCTTTGACGTCTTCAAGGCTGAAGTTTGCCATTGGCTGTTCCTTACTGGTCTTCGTATGCCGGGTTCACTCGGCGGGAGCGGCCTTGCTCTTGGTTTCGGCGGGCTTAGCCCCGCGCTTCGCGGCCGGCTTGGCTTCGGCGGGCTTGGCCGGGCGCTTCTCGGCCGGCTTGGCCGCCCGCTCGGCCTTCTGCTCGACCTGGGCTTTGGTCTCGGGTTCGTGGCCGGGCGTGGGCCCGCCCTTCGCCTCGTCGGCCTGAGCCTTCGCGTCGGGAGCGTTCTCGTGCACGGTCGCGCCGACTCCCTCGGTCTGACCGGCGGATGCCGCCGCGTCCTCTTCGGCGCCCGTCGCGCCCTCCGCGACCGACTTGGTCGCAGGCTCCGCGGTCGGCGCAACATCCGGATCGTTCGGCGTTTCCGCACCCACTGCCACGGGTTCGGCGGCAGCAGCACCTGGTCGGTCGCCGCCTTGCGGTGCGGCGGCCTGACTCTGCTCGAGCAGTTCGCGCTCCCATTCGGCGAGCGGCTCAGCCGTGTCGCCATCGGCCGGCTTCTGGTGACGCTGGATGAGCCCCTCGGCGGCAGCGTCGGCGATGATCCGGGTCAGCAGCGCTACCGAGCGGATCGCGTCGTCGTTGCCGGGAATCGGGTACTGCAACTCGTCGGGGTCGGCGTTCGTGTCGAGGATGCCGATCACGGGGATGCCGAGCTTGGTCGCCTCGTCGACGGCGAGATGCTCGCGCTTGGCATCGACCACCCAGATCGCCGATGGCGTCTTGGTGAGGTTGCGGATGCCGCCGAGCGTCTTGTGCAGCTTGTCGAGCTCACGACGCTTGATCAAAAGCTCCTTCTTGGTGAAGCCCTTCGTGGTGTCGTCGTAGTCGATCTCTTCGAGTTCTTTCATCCGCGCCAGTCGCTTCGAGACGGTCGCGAAGTTGGTGAGCAGTCCCCCGAGCCAGCGCTGGGTGACGTAGGGCTGGCCCACGC
>CAYRUW010000098.1:0-6408 GCA_964427465.1 uncultured Diaminobutyricimonas sp. | reverse complement strand
AAACCCTCGCCGACCCGTTGTTCGCTGCCGTGGAGTCGGCGGTGTCTGCGCTCGGACCACCGAGCACGCCCTGGTCGCTGCCGGCGCCGGTCGAGGAGGTACCGGTGCCCACCACGTGCGAAAGCCTGATCGACTCGGATGAGCTCGCGGCGGTCTACGGCATCCCGTCGATGGCCGCATACGAGCAACTAGCCGCAGCGACGCAACAGTTCGCGGCGGCCGCCCAGGTCGGTGGCGGCGAATGCCGCTGGGCTGGTGACGGTTCTGGCTCGGCATACGGCACCCTGCATTGGCTGCCCGGCGGCGAGTGGGCGTTCCGCGACCAGGTCGCAGCGCGCGAACACGATGCGCCGGTCGAGCCAGTCGCATTCGGCTCTGTCGCGGCGGAGGACACGGCGTGGGGCGTCGCGGTCGATTTCGACTCGCTCGACTTCGTCGCCTACGGCACCTGGTTCAAGATCGTGCTGCAGCGCGGCGGCGCCGACGATGCGGTGACCAAGGCGGATGCCGTGGCGATCGCCGAACGGATCCTCACGAACCTCGCGTCGTAGTGGCACCCATCCGGGCACACTCGTCACGGTCGAGGCACCCAGGCGCAACAGCACGACCCATTAGAAGCGCGTCGAGTTCTCCAGAAGCCGGCGGATGCGGTCGGGGATCGGCGGATGCGTTGAGAACAAGCGGTCGATCACGCCCGGCTTGGTCGGGTCAGAGATCCACATGTGGGCCATGGTCGAGTTCTGCTTGCGCATCGGTCTGCCGTATTCGCCGAGTTTGTGCAATGCGCTCGCGAGCGCTTCGGGGTGGCGCGTGGTGAGCGCGCCCGTGGCATCGGCCAGATACTCCCGCTGACGCGACACCGCGGCCTGCACGACGGCGGCGACCAGCGGCGCGACGATCATCGCGACGAGGCCGACGATGAGCAGAATCGGATTGCCGCCCTGGTTGTTGCGGCCTCGGCTCATCCCGGCGAAGAACGACATGCGCAGCAGGATGTCGGCGATCAGGCCGACCGCGACGACCAGTCCGAACACGATCGTCGTGACCCGGATGTCGTAGTTCTTCACGTGGCCCATTTCGTGGGCCATCACGCCTTCCAGTTCGGAGTCGGTCATGATCTCGAGCAACCCCGTGGTGGCAGCGACTATTGCATGCTCCGGGTCGCGGCCCGTCGCGAAAGCGTTCGGCGCCGGATCGTTCACGATGTAGACCTTCGGCATCGGCATGCCATTGGTGATCGCCAGGTTCTCGACGATCCGGTAGAGCCTCGGATCGTCGCCTTTCTGGATCGGCCGCGCTCCGCTCAAGGCGATGGCCTGGCGGCTCGCAGCGAAATACTGGATGAGCGCGTAGACGATCGCACCGACGAGAGTGCCGATGAAAATGGTCCAGCCGCCGTCGCCGAAATACCAGTTCGCGACAAGGCCGAGCACGCCGATGATCACGACGAACAGCAGGATGATGAACACCGTGTTGCGCTTGTTCTTCGCGATCGCGCTGTACATGGATGCCTACGTTCTGCTCCGGATGGCTGACTGAATCTGTGCGACACCGAGTTATCGGCTAGGTGGCCTGGCCGGGTCGCGGCTTACTCTAGCCAGGGTCTGGATGCCCTAGCCACTCGCCACGACGAAAGCCGGAATCGACGGGTCGCTCGTGAGAGCGATCAGAACTGCACTCGAGGCGGCTCGGCGATCGCGGCCGGCTCGTCGACCTCGAAGAACTCGCGTTCCGTGAAGCCGAGGCCGCGCACGAAAAGCGTGTTCGGGAACACCTTGATCTTGGTGTTCAGCTCTCGCACGCCGCCGTTGTAGAACCGGCGGGCGGCCTGGATCTTGTCCTCGGTGTCGACCAGTTCGGCCTGCAATTGCAGGAAGTTCTGGTTGGCCTGCAACTGCGGGTAGGCCTCCGCGACGGCGAAGATGCTCTTGAGCGCTTGCTGCATGTGGTTCTCTGCCTGCGAGGCTTCGGCCGGGGTCGAGGCGGAGACGGTCTCGGCTCGCGCGCGGGTCACGTTCTCGAAGACCTGCTTCTCGTGCGCTGCGTAGCCTTTGACCGCCTCGATGAGGTTCGGGATCAGGTCGGCCCGCCGTTTGAGCTGTACCGTGATGTCGCTCCACGCCTCGTCGACGCGTACGTTCAGCCTCACGAGCGAGTTGTATGTCGACCAGAGGTAGACACCGACGATGACGACGAGCAGTACGATCACGCCGACGATGATGAGCAATTCCATGCACAGAAGCATAGGGCGGACGGCTGGGTTGTGTCTGTTTTTGGCAGTGCACGTGCGCAGCGGGAGAGTCTAGGCTCGGCGTCATGGCGACACCGGTTGGTCAGCGTCCGGCCTCCCGCCGTGGGCGGCGGCGCACGGCGAGCGGACCCGACGCCAGGGAGTCGATTCTGCGCGCAGCGCGCGAGGTTTTCGTCGAGGCGGGATACGACGCGGCCTCGATTCGCGGGATCGCCCGACGAGCGGGCGTGGACCCGGCGCTTGTGCATCACTATTTCGAGGACAAGGCCGAGCTGTTCGTGCAGACGGTCGACGCCCCGGTGCGTCCGGACCTCATCGTGCAGCGTGTGCTGGCGGGCCCGCGGGATCAGGTGGGCGATTCGCTCGTGCGCGCCGTGCTCGTGAACCTGGAGCATCCGAAGGTGCGCGATCACGCGGTCGGACTGGTTCGCACTGCGCTCGGTCACGACTTCGCCGCGCGAATGCTGCGGCAGTTCCTGGTGCGCGAAGTGTTCGAGAAGATCGCGGCCGCGCTCGGCGTCGAGGACGGCAAGCTCCGCGCGACCCTCACCGCGTCGCAAGTCGTCGGTCTCATGGTGGTGCGGTACGGCATCCGCGCCGAGCCTCTGGCAAGCGCTTCGCACGACGAGGTCGCACGACGCGTGGGGCCCGTCGTCCAGTTCCATCTGGTCGGTTTCCCGGAGCCATTGACAAGTGCGGGGTCGGCAGGAGCATAATTCATCACATGGTGAATTATTCGGATGCGGCGCTGCACCTAGAACAGGTCTACGTGCGCCGCGGGCGGCAAGACGTGCTGCAAGGCGTCGACCTCACCGTTTCGAGGGGATCGCTCGTCGGGCTGCTCGGCCCCAGCGGCTCGGGCAAGACGACCCTCATGCGCACGATCGTGGGCGCGCAAGCGAAAGTGCGAGGCACTGTATCGGTGCTCGGCGAGCCCGCGGGCAGCGCCCGCTTGCGCACCCGCATCGGCTACATGACCCAGGCGCCCAGCGTCTACGACGATCTCACCGTCAAACAGAACCTCGGCTACTTCCGCGCAATCGTCGGAGCTCCCGCCGGCGATGTGGCGCGCGTGATCGACGAGACCGAACTGACGGCCAATGCCGACCGACTGGTCGACTCGCTCTCCGGCGGGGAGCGCAGCCGGGTCTCCCTCGCTGTCGCGATGCTCGGCTCCCCCGAACTGCTGGTGCTCGACGAACCGACCGTCGGGCTTGACCCGGTGCTCCGGGTGGAGCTGTGGGATGTGTTCCGCCGACTCGTCGACGCCGGCAAGACGATCATCGTCTCCAGCCACGTGATGGACGAGGCCACGCGCTGCGACGAGCTCATCCTCATGCGAGACGGACGCGTGCTGGTTCACGACACGCTCGAACGAGTGCTCACGGCGACCGGTGCCGATGATGCCGAGAACGCGTTCCTCACGCTCGTCGACAAGGAGGCTGCGGCATGAGCCTGCGACGCACCCTGGCCACCACGAAGCGCGTGCTCGACCAGATCCGGCACGACCCGAGAACGATCGGGCTGCTGCTGGTCATGCCGAGCCTGCTCGTCGGCCTGCTGGCATGGATTTTCGCCGACACCGAAGTGTTCGACCTGATCGGACCGGCAGTGCTCGCCTTGTTCCCGTTCATCATCATGTTCGTGGTCACGAGCATCGCCACCCTGCGCGAACGCCGATCCGGCACCCTTGAGCGGCTGTTCACTCTGCCGACCACGCAATTGGATTTCATCATCGGCTACGCGCTCGCGTTCGGGCTGCTCGCGATCCTGCAAGCCGGGATCACAGTCGCATTCGCGATTCTCGTGTGCGGCCTGGAGATCGAAGGCTCGGTCGCGCTGCTGGTCACCGTGGCTGTGGCGGACGGGTTGCTCGGCACGACGCTGGGTCTGCTCGCGAGCGCATTCGCCCGCTCCGAGTTCCAGGTGGTGCAGTTCATGCCCGCGTTCGTGTTCCCGCAGATCCTGCTGGGCGGCATCTTCGTGCCGCGCGAAAACATGCCGGATGTGCTGCACGCGATATCGGATTGGCTGCCCCTCTCACACGCGATCGACGCGCTAAACGCGGTCGCCAGGGACAGCGAAGACGCCGACTACGTCTGGGCCAAGCTGCTCATCATCGGTGCGTTCGCGCTCGGCGCCGTCACCCTCGGCTCCTTGACCCTTCGCCGCCGCTCCCCCTGACCCACCCGCGGGTCGAGTGCTCGGCGAAGACCGAGTCACCCGCGGATCGAGCGCTCGACGAAACGAGTCACCCGCGGATCGAGTGCTCGACGAAACGAGTCACCCGCGGGTCGAGTGCTCGGCGAAGCCGAGCGTATCGAGACCAGCGCAACCGGTCTCGTTACGCGGGTTGCATCCGCTACACGACCCTGGACGACGGCGCGGCTACGGCCCGAGTACCCGTCCCAGGTACTCATTGGCGAAGGTCCGCCGCGGGTCAAGACGGTCGCGCACGGCGCAGAAGTCTTCGAATCGCGGATACCGATCTGCGAGCGCCGCCGCATCCAGATAGTGCAGTTTGCCCCAGTGCGGGCGGCCACCGAACTCGCGCATGATCGCCTCGACCTCACGGAAGTACTCGCCGTGGTCGCGTCGGTAGTAGCGGTGCACGGCGATGTAGCCCGTTTCGCGTCCGTAGGCGGTCGACAGCCAGTTCTCGTCGGCCGCCGCCGTGCGCACCTCCACCGGGAACTCGATGCGCCAGCCCCGCCGCGCAATCAGATCGCGCACCGCCCCGAACGCAGGCACGAGCGCGTCCAGCGGCACCCCGTACTCCATCTCCGCGAATCTGGTGTGACGTCGGCTCGTGAACACCCGGTGCGAAACATCCACCGACACGCTGTTCGCGAAAGTCGCGGCGGCGAGACGATTGACGGCCGGGGTCGTGGCGGCAACAGCCCCGGCCAGCGCGCATGCGGCACGAAAGCCGACCCCTTCGACGATGACCTCGTCCACCCACCTCGCGGTTCGCTGCCGGGGCCTCGGCGCCGCGCCCGCCGGCAGCCTCGTGTTCGTCTTGGTCGAAGCGGTATGGGTGTGCGGGAACCAGTAGAACTCGAAATGGTCTGCCAGCGCGATCCGTTCCGGCAGTGACTCGAGCACCGCGTCGAGCGGCTCGGGGGTCTCGACAGCTCGCAACAGGAAAGCGGGCACGCACTGGATCGTCACGTCGACGAGGATGCCGAGCGCGCCGAGACCCAGCCGGACCGCCGGTAGCAGTTCCGCGTTCGCCGACCCGTCGACCGAGATCAGTTCCCCCTCGCCCGTGACGAGCGTCGCCCCGATGACCTGGGTCGCGAGGCCGCCGAAGCGCAAGCCCGTACCGTGGGTGCCGGTGGAGATCGCCCCGGCGACGGTCTGCCGGTCGATATCGCCGAGGTTCGCCATTGAGAGGCCGTGCGGGGCGAGCAGACCGGGGATTTCGAACAGCCGCGTGCCGGCACCCAGGCGTGCCGTGCCGCGCTCGACGTCGACCGCGAGCAGTCCGCTCAGGGCGCGCACGTCGACCTGGATGTCGCGTGCGACCGCGATCCCGGTGAAGCTGTGACCGGCACCGATCGCCTTCACGCGACGCCCCGACTGTGCGGCGCGCTGCACCACCGATTGCAACTCCACGACACTCGCGGGTGCGATGCGTTCGCGCGGTGTCGCACGCTCGGTGCGACCCCAGTTGCGCCACGTAGCGCTCACAGGAACGCCTTGCCCTCACCGCGGTACGTCGGCAGTTCGTGCACCACCTCGCCCCGGTCCACGACCGCGAAACTGTCGAGGTGCTCACTCAGCTCACCTGCTTTCGCGTGCCGCAACCACACCCGGTCACCCACCTCGAGTTCGCGCGCCGCAGCGCCCTCGACCGGGCTCTGCACCTCACCGGCACCCTCGCGACCGGTGAACCTCAGGCCTGGAGGCCATTCGATCTGCGGCGGGCGGTCGGCGCCGTGCGGCCCGGATGCCACCCAGCCGCCGCCGAGCAAGGTCGCCCGGTCGGGCGTGGGCTTGCGCACCACAGGCAGCGCGAACGCGGCAGCCGGGGCCGGCGTGAACGACGAGTACGCGTCGAACAGATGCGGCCCGAACAGGCCGCTGCCCGCGGCGATCTCGGTGACCGACCCGTCTGCGGTGGTGCGCTCGATCGAGCCGGTGCCTCCACCATT
>CAYRUW010000097.1:0-6461 GCA_964427465.1 uncultured Diaminobutyricimonas sp. | reverse complement strand
GTGCGCGCCTGCTCGGCCATGGCGCGCGTGATCGCCTGCCGGATCCACCACGTCGCGTACGTGGAGAACTTGAAGCCCTTCGTGTAATCGAACTTCTCGACCGCACGGATGAGACCGAGGTTTCCCTCCTGGATCAGATCGAGGAACTGCATGCCCCGGCCGGTATACCGCTTGGCCAGCGAGACCACGAGTCGAAGGTTGGCACCGAGCAGATGGCTCTTGGCGCGCTGCCCGTCCCTGGCCACCCATTGCAGTTCGCGTCCGAGCTGCGACCTGCGCTCGGCGTCGCTCATCTGGGATAGCTTCTCCTCGGCGAAGAGCCCCGCCTCGATTCGCATCGCGAGCTCGACCTCTTCCGCCGCGTTGAGCAGCGGGACCTTGCCGATCTGCTTGAGGTAGTCCTTGACCGGGTCGGCGGTAGCGCCCGTGATGGTGGTCGAGTAGACGGGAACCTCGTCGTCTTCGTCCGCGAGCGAGAGCCGTAGCGCGCCAGTCGGAAGCTTCTCGTCCGTGCCCGTCGACTCATCGTCGTCCGAGTCGTCCTCGTCCTTCTCTTCGGTTTCTTCCGTGCCGGCCTCGTCCGCGTCAGTGTCTTCTGCGTCGGTGTCGGTATCTTCCGCCTCCGACACGATCTCGTCGTCGGCCACCACGTCTACGTCGCTGGCGTCCGTCTCGAGTTCTTCGTCGGCAGCTGCCTTGTCGACCTTGGTGCGCTTGCTGCGCGAAGGGGCCTTCTTGTCCTTGGCCGCGGCTTCTGCCTCCGACTTCTTGCGGCTCGCGGCCTTCGCCGGCGTCTTCGCCGGGTTGGCCTTCTTGGTCGCTGTGCTCGTCGCCATTGCGCACCCTCCGGAAGTTCTCGGGCATTACTAAGACCCATGTCAAGTCCCTGTGCGGCCGCGAGGCGACCGGCAGACTGGAACCGACCGGGTCTAGATCGTCAATTATGACACGGCGCAGCTGCCAGACTTCCCGATCGGGGCATTCAGGCCGACTTGCGCCAACGTCTTACCAGTGAAACCCACAATGGGGCCACGGTTATTCCCTCCTCGCGCTGCATCAAGTGCCGCGTCCGGCGCCGAGAACGCACCAAGAACACGACCCCGGCGCCCACAACGAGGTATTGCACGAGGAAGGCGATGCGGAACCGGTCGAATGCATACAACTGGCTGGGAATCCCGGAGCCGCCGGCCGCGCGGTCGAGCAAGTCGAGCACGACACCGATCAGGAACATCATCGCAAAGCTCGCGAGGAACCCGCCTACATTCACGATGCCCGTCGCCGAACCGAGGCTGCGGAGCGGATTGAAGGTGCGCGCGAAGTCGAACCCGATGAGCGAACCGGGTCCACCGATGGCGAGCGTGAGCACAAGCAGCACAACGACCCAGAACGGCGGCAGCCCGGGCCAGCCGAGCACGAGCGCCCATGCGATCGCCATCGCGACGACGATGCCGAGGATCAGGTTGCTGCGTCGCAGCGGAAAGCGCGCGCTCAGGATGCCCAGCAGCGGCCCGAACATCATGGCCGCGGCGACGAACAGCACGAGCAGCCAGGATGCGACGCCAGCGCCGTAACCGAGCCCCACGGCCAGGAACGGGAAGCCCCAGAGCAAGGTGAAAACGGTACCCGACGACTGGGTCACGAAATGCGACCAGAAGCCCAATCGGGTGCCGGGCCGGCCGAGCGCATCCCGGAGCCTGCGCATGGGCGCCATCCGGCCGCGCCGATCGCCGTTGGCTTCGGCCCTTCCGTTGGAGACGAACGCGAGCACGCCGAAGAGCACGAGCAGCGACAGCAGCGACGTACTCAGGTAGGCGGGAGTCCAGCCGACCTGCTGCAGCAGCGCCGCGAACGGCACCGCCGAGAGCACTTGGCCGAGCTGGCCTATCGTGCCGGTCCATTGCGAGACCTGCGGCAGCAACCGGCCGCCGAACCACGCCGGCAGCAAGCGCATGACCGAGATGAACGTGAAAGCGTCGCCCGCACCCACGAGCAAGCGGCCCGCGATCGCGAGAGAGATGTCTGGGGCGAGAGCGAGCACCGCTTCGCCCGCGGCCATGAGTGCGGCGCCCGTAGCGATCAGTAGTTTCGGCCCGACCCGGTCGAGCAGCACGCCGACCGGCACCTGGAGGCCCGCGTACACGATCACTTGCACGACTGTGAGACTCGAGAGCGTGGTCGCGCTCACGCCGAAGCGCTCGGTGGCCTCGACGCCCGAGACGCCGAGGGTCGTACGGTGCAGCACCGAGACCATGTAGGCCAGCAGTGCCATGCCGAAAATCAGCCAGGCGCGCGCAGACGCACCCGGCACCGTTGTCGCGCTCAGCGCACTACTCGTTCTCTTTGTGGCGCCGCCGCGAAGCGAGGAACTTCTCCAGTTCCGCCGCGATGTCGTCAGCGGTCGGCAGTTCGCCGTCCGCGTCCATCAGCGGGGAACGGAGCGGGTTGTCCTCCATGTAGCTGTCGTGGCGCTCCTCGAGTGCGGTGACCAGACGCTTGAGCTCGGAATTGCCTTGCACCTGGTCGTCGACGCGGGCCACGAACTCGCGACCCTCCTCGCGCAACCGGTCGGTCGGGAAGATGAGCCCGGTCGCCGCACTTACGCTCTCGAGCGCGCTCACGGCCGCGAACGGGTACGCGGTGTCGCTCAGATAGTGCGGGATCAGAAGTACGAACCCGGTCGTGGGATGCCCGGTCTCGTGCAATCGGTACTCCACCAGATGCAACGCGTTCGCGGGCACCTGGGTGTGCGGTCGCCAGATCGACATGCTCTCGATCAGTTCGCTGCGATTACCGCTCACGGTCACGCCGACGGGCCGGGTGTGCGGAACGGGCATGGGTATCGCGTGCACCCAAGTGGTCGAAGCGACCTGATACTTCTGCACGAGTTGCAGCACGGCCTGGCTGAAACGCTCCCACTGAAAATCGGGTTCGTAGCCGGTGAGCAGCAGGAACGGATGCCCGAGTTCGTCGTCCACGAGGTAGAGCTTGAGTTCGGCGGGACGGTAGTCGGTCAGATGGTCTTCGTCGAAGTAGATCGTGGGCCTACGGGCGCGATAGTCCAAGAGCGCGTCGCTGTCGAACCAGGCGACAACCTTGTGCTCGAGGGTGTCGAGCAGGTATTCGCTGAACTGGGTCACGGCAGCGCCCGCATCCGCGAATCCGGTGAGTCCGGCGACCAGATGAAGACCGTCGGGCACGGCGCTCACACCCTGGTTGAGCACGTATAGACCGGCGGGATCGCGCATGACTACATGTTATTGGGCAGTGCTTGGAGACGGTTCAGGCGCGACCCCGGCCCGCTGTGCCGGTAGCGAACATCCGCCTACCATGGCGGCTATGACCGTACCCTCGCTCTCGCTCACATCCGACTCCCCTTCATCCGTCGACGCCGACGTGCTGCTCGTGGGGGTGAACCAGACCGATTCGGGACCGCGACTGACCCTTGACGGCGACGAATGGCAGCCGCTGCGGGAGGCGCTTGCCGCGATCGGCGTCACGGGCGCTCAAGACGAGGTGCGGCGGATACCGTTCCAGTCGGTGGTCGCGCGAAGCGTGGCGCTCGTGGGTCTCGGTTCCGGGCCGGCGACCCCGGACACGCTGCGCTATGCCGCCGGCAGCGCCGCACGGCAGCTCGTCGGAGTCGATTCGGTGTGCCTCGCGCTTCCGGCGCAAACACCCGAGGCGGTGCTCGCCGTCCTCGAGGGGGCCGCGATCGGTGCCTACCGGTTCGCCGCCTACCGGCGCACATCGCTCGAGGGAGACAAAGCGCCTGCCGGACGCTTCGTGTTGTGCGCGGATGCTGCGGCCGAGCTGGTCGAGCGTGCCACGATCACGGCCGAAGCCGTGCATCTCGTGCGCGACCTCGTGAACACCCCGGCAGCCGATCTGTATCCGGAGACTTTCGCCGAGCGGGTCGAGTCGCTCGCCGCAGACCTGCCCGTGAAGGTCGCCGTGCTGCGCGAGCCCGAGCTCGAAGCCGGCGGATACGGCGGGCACATCGCCGTCGGCCGCGGCTCCAGCCGGGGCCCCCGGCTGGTCACCGTGCGCTACGAACCAGAAGGCGCCGGTAAGCACCTGGCGCTCGTCGGCAAGGGGATCACCTTCGACTCCGGCGGACTGTCGCTCAAACCCGCGTCGGCCATGGTCGGCATGAAGTACGACATGACCGGCGCGGCCACAGTGCTCGCGGTCACCCTAGCCGCAGCACGGCTCGCCCTGCCCGTGCGCATCTCGGCGTGGCTGTGCCTCGCCGAGAACATGCCATCGGGCACCGCGTCGAGACCGAACGATGTGATCGCGATCCGAGGCGGCACTACGGTCGAAGTGCTCAACACGGATGCCGAGGGCCGCTTAGTGCTCGCCGACGGCATCGCAGCCGCGAGCGAGGAGACGCCCGACGCGATCGTCGACGTCGCGACGCTCACAGGGGCCGCAGCGGTGGCTCTGGGCAACCGTTACGTGGGCACGATGGGCGACGAGACGCTCGTGGCGCAAGTGGTAGAAGCCGCGAGTGCGTGCGGCGAGACGCTTTGGCCGATGCCGCTGCCCGGCGAGTTGCGCTCCGTGCTGAACTCCGAGATCGCAGACATCGCGAACGCCAAACCGGGGCACTCCGCGGGAGGGATGCTGCTCGGGGGGATGTTCTTGAAAGAGTTCGTCGGCAAGTCTGGGCAGCAACCGGATGCGGCGCGCATCCCCTGGGCCCACCTCGATGTCGCCAATGCTGCCAGCAACGGCGGCTCGCCCTACGGTTTCAACGGAAAGGGTGCCACGGGAGTCGCCGTCCGGGCATTGCTGAGCGTCGCGGAGCGGTTCTCGCCCGCGTAGTAAGGTCGTTACCGCAAGCGGTGCGTTTCCGCCGAAGCGCGACCACAAGTCGCGGACGAGCCTCGAGATGAACCTTCGAACGAGGGAGTTACTGGGTGTCAGAGCAGAACTTCGACCTTCTAGTGCTCGGCGGCGGTAGCGCCGGCTACGCCGCCGCGATCCGTGCCCGGGAACTCGGCATGAGCGTCGGACTGGTCGAGAAGAACAAACTCGGCGGAACATGCTTGCACGTCGGGTGTATTCCAACGAAGGCGCTGCTGCACTCGGCGGAGATCGCCGACGCGACACGGGATGCGGCCAAGGTCGGCGTCTCGGCGGCGTTCGAGGGCGTGGACATCGCGGCGGTGACGAAATACCGCGAAGGAATCGTCTCCGGCAAGTGGAAGGGCCTGCAGGGACTGCTCAAGGCCAAGGGCGTTGACGTGTTCGAAGGCGAGGGCCGACTGACTTCGCCCACGACCGTGCAGGTCGGGCAGGACACTCTGACCGGCAAGAACGTGCTTCTCGCGACCGGTTCCTACTCGCGCACGCTGCCCGGGCTCGAGATCGGCGGCCGGGTCATCACTTCTGAGCAAGCTCTCGAACTGGATTTCGTGCCGAAGAAGGTGGCCGTGCTCGGCGGCGGCGTGATCGGCGTCGAGTTCTCGAGCATCTGGCGCTCGTGGGGCGCTGAGGTAACCATCATCGAAGCCCTGCCGCATCTCGTGCCGAACGAAGACGAGGCGATCAGCAAACAATTCGAACG
This sequence comes from uncultured Diaminobutyricimonas sp., assembly GCA_964427465.1. Taxonomy (GTDB): domain Bacteria; phylum Actinomycetota; class Actinomycetes; order Actinomycetales; family Microbacteriaceae; genus Diaminobutyricimonas. The sequence goes on along the minus strand of CAYRUW010000097.1, from coordinate 889 downwards.
CGCGTTCCGCAAGCGCGGCATCGACTTCAAGCTCGGCGTGAAGTTCCAGGGCGTCACCCAGAACGACGCCGGCGTCGTGGTCAGCTTGGAGAACGGCGAGAGCATCGAAGCGGAACTGCTGCTCGTCGCGGTCGGCCGCGGGCCGAGCACACAGGGGCTGGGCTTCGAAGAGGCGGGAATCGCGATGGATCGCGGTTTCGTGCTCACCGACGAACGACTGGCGACCAACGTGCCTGGCGTATACGCGGCCGGGGACATCGTGCCTGGACTGCAATTGGCCCACCGAGGCTTCCAGCAGGGGATCTTCGTCGCGGAGCAGATCGCCGGCCTGAACCCGATCGTGATCGAAGATGTGAACATCCCGAAGGTGACGTATTCGGAGCCCGAGGTCGCTTCCGTCGGGCTCACCGAGGCGAAGGCCGCAGAGAAGCACGGCGCGCAGAACATCTCCACGTTCGACTACAACCTCGCCGGCAACGGCCGCAGTTCCATCCTGGGCACGACCGGGATGATCAAGGTGATTCGCGTGAACGACGGCCCGGTCGTAGGCGTGCACATGATCGGCGGAAGGGTGGGTGAGCTCATCGCAGAGGCCCAGCTCGTGGTCAACTGGGAAGCGCACCCCGAAGACGTTGCGCCATTGCTGCACGCGCATCCGACCCAGAACGAGGCTCTCGGCGAGGCGTTCCTCGCGCTCGCCGGCAAGCCGTTGCACGCCTGAATCACGATTCGGGCCCGAACAAGAGTTTCGAAGGAGCATCACAGAATGAGCGAATCCGTCAGCCTCCCGGCTCTCGGCGAAAGCGTGACCGAAGGCACGGTGACGCGCTGGCTGAAGCAGGTCGGCGATCGCGTCGAGGTGGACGAACCGCTGCTCGAGGTATCGACC
>CAYRUW010000096.1:0-6478 GCA_964427465.1 uncultured Diaminobutyricimonas sp. | reverse complement strand
TTCGGCGGCGGCACCCATCCGCTCTGGTGCGCGGCGTTCGGCGAGAGGCTGGGATTTGCCGCTCCGGGAGGCGGACCCCACCCCTGGCCGGGACTGCCCGGCGGCGGGCTCCAGTTCGCGCCCGGATCCCCTCCGGGCGGCCGTATCCAGCCCGGTTGCGGCCCCGCGGGCGCTCCAGATCCGGTCGCACTCCCCGGCGATTGCCACTCGTTCTGATCGGCCATCAGCTCTCCTAGCCCCCCTGCGGGTGCAGCATCCGTTGTCTGGTCGGGTAATCGGACGTGCCCTCGGCTTCAGCCATGATGGCACAGCCCGGCCCGCGCCGGGGTCGTCTCGGCTACTCTGTTGCAAACACAGCCCGACCGGTAGGAACAGTACGAAATGGCCTCGCGAATCCTGGTAGTCGACGACGACACCGCTCTGGCCGAGATGCTCGGCATCGTGTTGCGCTCGGAGGGGTTCGAACCGCATTTCGCAGCCGACGGGTCGCAAGCGCTCGAAGCGTTCCGCTCGCTGCGCCCCGATCTGGTTCTGCTCGACTTGATGCTGCCCGGGGTTGATGGCATCCAGGTGTGTACGAGCATCCGGCAGGAGAGCGGCGTGCCCATCATCATGCTCACCGCGAAGAGCGACACCGAGGATGTCGTGCGCGGTCTCGAAAGCGGTGCCGACGACTATGTCGTCAAGCCCTTCGACCCGAAAGAACTCGTCGCGCGCGTGCGCACGCGATTACGTCCGACCCCGGCCGCAGCGACCGACACGCTACGGGTCGGCGACGTGACGATCGATGTGGCCGGGCACGAGGTACGTCGCGGTGAGACGAAGATCAACCTCACCCCGCTCGAGTTCGAGCTGCTGCTCGCGCTCGCGATGCGGCCACAGCAAGTTTTCACCCGCGAGATGCTGCTGGAACAAGTCTGGGGCTACCACTACAAGGCCGACACGCGCCTCGTGAACGTACACGTGCAGCGTTTGCGGGCAAAGGTCGAGGAGGATCCGGACAATCCGAGGATCATCACGACCGTGCGCGGCGTAGGCTACCGAGCCGGCTCCGGTTGATCGATGAGGCGGTTCGACTGGCGCGCCATCGTCGACCGCGTCGTGCGGCTCTGGCGGTCTTCGCTGCAATTGCGCACGGTCACGATCGCGGTGCTGCTGTCGGCTGTCGTGATCTCGGTGATCGGCGTCTACATGTCGATGAGCATCCGCAACAACCTGTTCGAGTCCCGGCGGGATCAGCTCATGGGGATCACTGCGTCGGCGGTCGTGCAGGCGCAGTCGATTTTCGACACTGCCGTCGCCGACAGCGGACTCGACGGACTCGAGGCGGCGAGCGTGAACGCGTTCCGCGCCATCCAGCGGACCGCGGCGACCGCGGGCGAAGACACGGTCTTCGCGTTGCTGCGCACTCCCGGGCAGGACACGCCGCGACTGCTGATAGATGCGCGCAGTCCTGGGTTCGAGCCCGACGCCACGATCTCCGAGCAGCTCCGGGATGCGGTCGCGCAAGCCGATCAGGCTCGCTTGTACACGCAACCGGTTGCGGCCGACGGCGACGCGAGCCGGCCTGCTCTCGCGATCGGTGCACCGATCGAGGTCGCGCAGACGGACCGTTACGAGCTCTACCTGGTGTACGAGCTCGACGACGCCGAACGCACGCTCACTTTCGTGCAGCAGACGATCGGCTTGGGAAGTGTCGCGCTCGTGGTGCTGCTCGGCGCGGTCACCTACCTCGTGGTGCGGCTCGTCGTGGGGCCGGTCCGGGTCGCCGCGGAGACCAGCCAGAAGCTGGCCGCCGGCCAGCTCGAGGAACGGATACCCGAACACGGCGAAGACGTCATCGCGACTCTGGCCCGCTCGTTCAACGGCATGGCCGACAGCTTGCAGCAGCAGATCACCCGGCTCGCGACGCTTTCGCGGGTGCAGCAGCGGTTCGTCTCCGACGTGTCGCACGAGTTGCGCACTCCGCTCACGACTATCCGGCTTGCCGGCGATGTGCTCTACGACCGCCGGGATTCGTTCGACGCGGCCACGGCGCGCAGCGCCGAACTCCTTCGCGCACAAGTGCAGCGATTCGAGCTGTTGCTGGCGGACCTGCTCGAGATGAGCCGCTACGATGCGGGCGCAGTGCAGCTTGAGACCGAGCCGGTGAACCTCGTGCGACTGGCCGAGGACACGATCGAGGCGGTGGGCCCGCTCGCCGAGTCGGAGCAGTCGCCGATCCGGCTGGTCGCGCCCGGCGGCTACTTCGAAGCGGATGTCGACGTGCGGCGCATCCGCCGGATCCTGCAGAACCTGCTCGGCAACGCGATCGACCACGGCGAGGGAAGGCCGATAGTCGTGTACGTGGACAGCGACGAAGACGCCGTCGCGATCGCGGTGCGTGACTACGGCGTGGGCATGACCGAGGCGCAAGCGGCGCGAGTGTTCGACCGGTTCTGGCGCGCGGACCCCTCAAGGCAGCGCACGACCGGTGGTACGGGCCTTGGCCTTGCCATCTCGCTCGAGGACGCGGCGCTCCACGGCGGTTGGCTCGAGGTCTGGTCGAGCCCGGGCGAGGGCTCGTGCTTCCGGCTCACCCTGCCCCGCCGTCGCGGCGAGCAATTGCACAGCTCACCGCTGGATCTGCCGCCCTCCGACGGCGTGCCGGCCAGAGACACGGAGGTGCCTTGATGTTCGGGTCCTTCCGGCGAGCCGGCCGCGAGCGCGTCGGCGCTCCTCGCCGCTGGGTGTCCTGGCCGGTGGCGATCGCGGTGTTCGCGCTCATGGCCACAGCCTGCGCGAGTATCCCGTCCGGGGGTGGAGTGCGTGCAGGGCCCGAGATAGAGGACGGCGAGGTCGACCCCGACATCGTGCTCGGCGCCGACGCACCCCAGCCGGGGGCGACGCAAGAGGAGATTCTCACCGGTTTCCTGCTCGCCGCGGTGGACCCGCGGAACAACTACGAGACCGCGAGCCTGTTCCTCACCGAGGATTTCCGCGACGAGTGGAATCCGAATGCATTCGCCTCCGTGCGGACGGGCGCCGGCAGCATGTCCCGCGAGAGCGACGACCGGATCGAGTACACGTTCCGGGCCCAGGGGACGGTGGACGAGACCGGCCTGTATCGGGAGGACCGGCCGGCGTTGCCGCAGACGCTCCGATTCGAGTTCGAACGCGACGACGCCGACCAGTGGCGCATTTCGAGCGCGCCGGACGGGGTGGTGCTGTCTGCCGCGAGCTTCGATCGGGTGTTCGACCCGTATCCGCTCTGGTTCTTCGCCCCGGATTTCCGCTACCTCGTGCCCGACGTGCGCTGGTTCGCTTCGGCCCGGTCGAACCTGGCCTCGGCCGTGGTTTCGGAGCTGCTCGAGGGCCCTGCCCAGTATCTCGGGCAGGGCGCTGTGACCCAGGTCTTCCCGCCGGGCAGTGCCAGGGGCGACGCCGTGGTGATCGATTCGGGTCGCGCGGTCGTCGATCTGAGCGTGGAGGCGACGACCGGCGACGAAGTTCAGCGCGCGCGGATGCGGCAGCAGCTGACCGAGACGCTGCGCGCTTTCGCGGTGACCGATGTCGTGATGACGGTCGACGGCTTCGCGTTGCCGGTGCCGGACGATGCGCGTGGCGACGCGATAGTCCAGCCGACGGTCGAGTCTGCTCCGCTCGTGCTGATCGACGGCACGTTCGGCTTCGCTACGCGACAGGACGTCAATCGGATCCCGGGCGTCAGCCAGAAGGTCGAGGCGCTCTCGCCGCGCGCCGTGGCATATTCCACGGCGCGTGCGCAAGCGGCGGTGCTCAACGACGAAGGCGTGTGGTTCGTGCCGGGTGCCGGTGATCCCGTGCTCCTGGACGAGCGTGCAGGGCTCGTCGAGCCGTCGATCGACAACAAGGGTTTCGTGTGGTCGGCGCAGTCGGGCGATCCGGCGAGCATTCGCGCGTTCGGCCCGGATGGTGCCGTGCACGAGGTGAAATCGAGTCTCACCGACGACGCCGAACTGGTCGCGATGCGCGTCTCGCGCGATGGCGCCCGGATGCTGCTGTATCTGGATTCCGGCTCGGGGCCGCGGTTGCGGGTCGCAGGAATCGTGCGCCAGCAGGACGCGCCTTTGTCGCTCACGACCGGTGCCCTCGAGCTGGCGCCGGAGCAGGGCACCCCAGTGGACGCCACATGGGTCGACGAACATCGTGTGGCGACTCTCTCGGGGGAGTCAGGCGATGTGCGCGTGCGCGTGTACGAGTTGAGCGGCCCGAGCCAGTCGCTCGGGGAAGCGCCCGGTGGCGAGCGAATCGTCGGCGGCAACGCCGGGGTAGCTGGCATTCGAATCCTCGCCGGCGATTCGCTCATGCAGCGACGCGGCTCGGCTTGGCAGTCGACTGGGGTGAGCGCAAGCCTGCTTGCGACGCAGCACTGATCGCTCCCACGGGCGTTCGGTCACACGCGTGCACGTCGCGTTGCTGCGCAAGGCACGCGGCCCGACCTCTCCACACCGCCCGGCGGCACACTTGTGCGTTCCACAAGCCGAATCCGCGGGGGCTGCACGCATTCGGCTGTCGCCCAAGGTGGGTGCATGGGATCCAAGCTCATGCGCGCGCTCCTCGACGCGTGGGCGGTCGTGATGCCCGTCGAGTGCGCCGGTTGCGGGGTGGCTGACCGATCGTTGTGCGACGAGTGCCGGCGCTCGCTCGCGGTCGAGCTGACCGTGCACTCCCTAGCCGACGGAACGCCTGTATGGGCCGCACTGCGATACGAGGGTCCCGTGCGCTCGGCGCTGATCGCGTTCAAGGAGAACGGCAGAACGGATGTCGCACGACCGCTAGCGGTCGCGCTGGCCGGCGCGCTGGCGGCGGCGCCGAGGCACGCGCTAGCGGTAGTGCCCACAAGCGGTTCCGCGTACCGCCGTCGCGGATACGACCCGGTGCGATTGCTGCTCGCGAAGGCGCGGCGCAAGGGTGCCCGGGTGCTCAGTCGCGAGAGCGGTCCGCGCCAGAAGACGCTCGGTCAGGCGGAGCGAGCCAAGAGCGTGCACGGTGCGATGCGAGTCACAGAGATGGTCGCGGGTCGCCGCTTCGTGCTCGTCGACGATGTGCTCACGACGGGTGCGACGCTCCAGGAGGCGGCGCGCGCCATTCGTGCTGCTGGCGGTGAAGTCGCCGGCGCTGCCGTGCTCGCCTACACGCCGCGGCGGTCCGGGCCGGATCCCGACGCGCCCGGCTCGACCGGCGCGTCCAGCAATCTCACCCGTGACATCGGCGCCGAACCGGACTAGGTTCAAGCCAAAGGCGCTGGCACCGCCTGACCCATCAGGCGGGGCGCTGATGGACTAGGAGGTCGCCGTGGACGTGTTCATCACAGGTCGGAACGTCGAGATAACCGATCGGTTCCGGGACTATGCGACAGAGAAGTCCGGAAAAGTCGGCCACCTTGCGCCCAAGGCGATCGCGTGCGAGATCAAGGTCAGCCGGCACAGCGAGAACCTTGGCGCCAAAGGCGACGACCGCGTCGAGCTGACAGTCATCTGCCCGGGGCCGCTCGTGCGCGCCGAGGCGGAGGGATCGGACAAGTACGTCGCATTCGACCTCGCGATGGACAAGCTGCTCGAGCGGATGCGACAGGCGAAGGACCGCCGCAAGGTGCACCGCGGCAGGCACCGCCCTGTGTCGTTGCGCGAAGCGCACGCGTCGGCGTTCAGCAACGTGGGGCTCACGCCCGCGAGCGTGGACGTGATCGAACGGGTGGCTACCGGCGAAGTACCCGTGCAGGGCACGAACGAAGAGCAATACAGCCCGGTCGTGATTCGGCGGAAGGTATTCCCGTCCGAGAGCATGACCGCGGAGGCTGCGGTGGATCGGATGGAGCTGGTCGGTCACGACTTCTTCCTGTTCGTCGACAGCGAGACCGGACGGCCGAGTGTCGTATACCGGCGGAAAGGCTGGGACTACGGTGTGCTCAGTCTCGAGGAGAGTGCGTGACCGGCCCGGGCGCGTGACCGGCCCGGGTGATGGTCGCCGCGCTCGCAATCGGAGCGGGTGCAAGCGGAGGGTGCCGGTCGCCGTCGAACCGCAGTTCCGGCACACGCCATAGACTGGATCGTCGAAGCGTGGCTTCGGCGGTGCCGGTACGCGGTGGTGGAGCAGGGTGTCGTCGCTGCCTCTATGCTCCGCTTGCTACGATAACGAGCCGGTAAAGCCGGGGCACTTACCCTGCCCGCCAACCCGTTTGGAGTGATCGGTGGCAAACGTTCTCGAGAGAGCGCTGCGCGTCGGAGAGGGGCGCACGCTCCGCAGGCTCAAGGCCTATGCCGAGGCGGTCAACGAGCTCGAAGAAGACTTCAAGAGCCTCACCGACGAGGAACTGAAGAATGAGACCGTAGAACTGCGTGAGCGGTACTCGAACGGCGAATCGCTCGACGACCTGCTGCCGGAGGCCTTCGCGGCCGTGTGCGAAGCATCCGTGCGCACGCTCGGGCTGCGTCACTTCGACGTGCAACTCATGGGC
>CAYRUW010000095.1:0-6556 GCA_964427465.1 uncultured Diaminobutyricimonas sp. | reverse complement strand
CTCGTCGCACCGGCAGTGGACGTCACCTGGTTCTGGTATGACCATGAGGAGGTCGACGCCTCGCTCAACGGACTCGGCCGGATCGGACGCAACCGGCCCGACCTGCTGGCTGGGGACTTCGCCGTGCTCGGCGAGCCGACCAACGCCGTCGTCGAGGGGGGATGCAACGGCAACCTGCGCGTCGAATTGCGCACCTTCGGCCGCCGGGCACACTCTGCGCGCGCCTGGGTCGGGCACAACGCCATCCACGACATGGCCCCTGTGCTTTCGGTGCTCGCCGCGTACGAGGCGGGTTCGATCGAAGTGGATGGGCTCGTGTACCGGGAGAGTTTGAGCGCGGTGGGCATCGCGGGCGGCGTAGCCGGGAACGTGATCCCCGACGAGTGCATGGTGCACGTGAACTACCGCTTCGCACCGGATCGGAGTTCGCAAGAAGCCCTCGATCATTTGAGCGCGCTCTTCGCCGGATACGACGTAACGGTCGTCGATCGCGCCGAAGGCGCACGCCCGGGTCTCGACGCGCCGTTGGCGCAAGAGTTCCTGGCCGCCGTCGGTGCTGAGGCCAGACCCAAGTACGGCTGGACGGATGTCGCGCGCTTCTCGGCGCTGGGAATCCCGGCGGTGAACTACGGGCCAGGCGATCCGCTCCTGGCGCACACCGACGAGGAACGGGTCGACGTCTCGCAGATCCTGGCGTGCGAGCGGGGCCTTCGCTCGTGGCTGGGCGGCCGCTGACCCGGCTGAAGGCCCGCTACCGGCTCACGCCGTGGTGGGTCAAAGTGGTCGGCGTGTTCGCGCTGTCGCGTCTGGTCTCGACCGCGATCCTGTTGTGGTTCGCGCGACTGCAGGAGGCCAATGCGTGGACGGGCGCGCATCCGGACTACTTCGACTTCGCGAAGATCTGGGACGGCCACTGGTACTACATCGTCGCGCTCGCGGGCTACCCCGAAGACTTGCCGATCACCGAGTCCGGTCATGTGGGCGAGAACGCGTGGGCGTTCATGCCCGCCTACCCGGCGGTCGTGCGCGCGACGATGTCCGCGACCGGGTTGCCGTTCGAGGTGGCAGCAGTGTGCGTTTCGGTTGCTTTCGCGCTCGGCGCTGCCCTGGTTTTCTACCGGCTCATGGCGCTCGTGCTGCCGGCCGAGACCGCGATGTTCTCGGTCGTGTTGTTCTGCGTGGCGCCGCTTTCGCCGATCCTGCAGGTCGCGTATGCCGAGTCGATGCAATTGTTCCTGCTCGCGGTGTCGCTGTATCTGTTGCTCAAGCGACGGTATTGGCTGCTACTGCTCCCCGTCGCGATCGCCTCGATCACGCGGCCGACCGGTCTCGCATTCGCGCTCGCGATGGGACTGCACGTCGCGCACCGCTGGTGGGTGCGTCGCCGCGAGCCTTTCCCGCCGGCCGAGCGCGTGGCCGCCGTCGTCGCGACGCTGTTCAGCGCGGTCATGGGCTTCGCCTGGTTCCTCGCTGCATGGGCGGTCACGGGCTCTTTCACCGCGTACACCGACACCGAGCTCGCGTGGCGCGCGCCGTACATCGGGCATCAGCACCTCGTGCCGTTCACCCCGTGGCTGCAAGGCGCGAACTGGTGGTTCCAATGGTTCGGGCTGCCCGCGGGAGCGCCGCTGGGCGGCATCGCGGTCGTGCTCGCGGTGGCTCTGTTCGCGCTGCTCATGTTCACCGGGCCGGTGCGGCGTCTTGGGATCGACCTCAGGCTGTGGGTGGCAAGCTATCTGCTCTACCTTCTGGCGGTGTTCTTTCCGCAGTCGAGCACGCCCCGATTGCTCATGCCCGTGTTCCCGCTGCTCGGGGCGATCGCGCAGCCTCGCGCGCTCTGGTATCGGGTCGGCCTGGTCGTGCTCTTCATCGCGGGCCAGATCGGCTGGGTGCACATCGCCTGGTGGGTCGACGGATACGACTGGACGCCCCCGTGATCGCGGCCGAATCCACAGCTGTGCGGCCTCGGTTTTCGGGTTATCGCACGGGTACGGAATAATAGGGGTTACATCGTTGAAAGGGGACTGATCGATGGCAGCCATGAAGCCCAGGACCGGCGACGGACCGATGGAGGCTGTGAAGGAAGGCCGCCTGATCATCGTTCGGGTGCCCCTCGAAGGCGGCGGTCGCCTCGTGGTGTCGGTGAACGACGCCGAGGCCAAGGAACTGCACGATGCTCTCGCGGGCGTGGTCAACGCGTAGCGACCGCGCGAGAGCAGGCGCATAGCGCGCGGTACGCGTGGACAGCAGGCCCCCGCAGGCGGCAGCCTGCCGGCAGGCCGGGCCCGAGGGTTCGGTCAGTTGGTCCGGATCAACTGCAGCAGACCATCCCCGATCGGGGAGAGCGAACTCACGACCGCAGGCGACGAGGCGATCTCGCTGAGCAGCGAGCGGAATCCGGCGACGGTCTGGTCGCGCTGTGCGGGGTCGGCGACCCGTCCCCGCCACAGTGCGTGCGCGACGAGCACGGCACCGCCGATTCGCACCAAGCGCAAGCCGTGCTCGACGTACTCGATGACGCTCTGCGGGTCCGCATCGATGAACACCACGTCGTAGCTCGCGTCGTTCATGCGCGGCAGCACTTCGAGCGCCGAACCCGAGATGAGCCTCACGCGATTGGCGGGGACGTCGGCGTCGGCGAAAGCGCGGCGTGCCCACTGGTGATGGTCGGGCTCGGAGTCTATCGAGGTGAGCGTGGCTTGCGGGGCACCGCGCAACAAACACAATCCGCTCACACCGAGGCCGGTGCCGATCTCGACGATGTTCGTGGCGCCGGCGACGGCGGCGATGACCGAGAGCTGCGCACCCACGGCGGGACTCACCGGCTCGATTCCCTGTTCCAGCGAATGCTGACGGACACCGGCCAGATGCTCGCTCTCGAGCGGGAAATCCTCCGCGAACTTCCAATTGAGCTCTTTGTCCGACACCTGTTCCTCCGGGAACACTGTAACCGCGTCGCACCCGATCCGCGTGCAGGTGCGGCCGGGTATCCGCCCAACCTCACAGACGTGCAGAGGCTATCCTGAGCGGGTGTTCGGCCTGACCTTCGAGAAGCTCCTGGTGATCGGGCTGATCGCCGTGTTCCTGCTCGGGCCCGACCGCTTGCCGCACTACGCGGCGCAATTCGCGCGACTCGTGCGCAGATTGCGCGATTTCGCCGACGGGGCCCGCGACCGGCTGCGCGAGGAGATGGGCCCGGACTTCGACGACGTCGACTGGCGAAAGCTCGACCCGCGGCAGTACGACCCCCGCCGGATCATCCGCGAAGCGCTGCTCGACGACGCGGAACCGGCCAGGCCCGCAATCCGAGCCCCTCGCGCATCGGCGGAATCGAGTGCGGCCATCGGTCATGCTCCGAGTGAGCGCACGCCGAGCCAGCGCCCGCCGAGTAGGCGCGCACCGGATGTTGCGGCTGGAGAAGACGCGGTTGCCGCCGGGCCGCGTGCGACGCCGTTCGACGCCGAAGCCACTTGAAGCCGGCGCCACTTGAAGCCGGATCATGCCGTCCGATCCGGGGGTGGCGCGGTCAGCGTCGACGGAGCGTCCGCAATACGGTCAGCAGAGCGAGCATGAGCCCAGTGAGCCTTGCGAACTCACGGCCCTTTCGCGGTAGCCTGACCAATCCCGTCGCCTCCGCAACGGTCGTCGAGTCGGCGAACCGCAACAGACCCTCCGGGCCGTTTCGGCGGCCCAGCCCCGAAAGTCGGCGACCGCCCATGGGCGCGTCGACGCTCGCGAAGCTCGCCCGGTAGCCCTCGTTGATGTTGACCGAACCGCTCACGAGGCGTGCGGCGATCCGGCGTGCTCGCGCCCGGGAGCCCGAGAAGATCGCCGCGTTGAGCGCGAAGCGCGAGGCATTTGCGGCCTCAATCGCCTCGTTCTCGTCGTCGACGACGGTCAGGGTCGCGACCGCTCCGAAAGTCTCTTCCGTCGCGCAGCGCATTTCCGGAGTGATCCCGGTGAGGATCGTGGGCGCGTAGAACAGCGGGCCGAGCTCGGGCAGGTGCTGGGCGCCGGTGAGCACGCTCGCGCCCCGCTCCAGCGCATCCGTCACGTGTTGTTGCACGCGCTCGAGCTGCGCCGGCGTGGTGAGCGAACCCACATCCGCCGTGTAGTCCAATCGGCCGTTCTGCACGAGCGAGCGCGAATGCTCGACGAATGAGCTAATGAACTCGTCGGCGACGGAGCGCAGCACGTAGACGCGCTCGATCGCCACGCACAACTGACCCATGCAGGAGAAGCACGCGTATGCGGCATCCAGCCCAGCGCGTTGCGGGTCGACGTCGTCGAGCACGATGAGCGCGTTCTTGCCGCCGAGCTCGAGCGAAGCGCCAGTGAGCTTCGCCGCCGCCCGGGTGGCGACGCGAGTGCCTGTGCCGGTCGAGCCGGTGAAGCACACATAGTCGGCGTTGTCGATCACCGCGTTGCCGACCGTGTCTCCGGGACCGGTGACGACCGTCCACAGCTCGGCCGGCAAACCCGCGTCGACGAACGCCCGGCGCGCCGCGAGGATGCTCGCGGCGGCCTGATCGTCGGCCTTCTGCACTACGGCGTTCCCTGCGGCCAGCGCGGGCACGATGTCCATCATGGCGAGGCTGAGCGGGTGGTTCCACGGCGTGATCACCCCGACCAGGCCTTTCGGCCGGTAGTACACGCCGGCCTTGAGCACGAACGGGATGCCCGCACGGCGTCGTTCCGGCGAGAGCACCCGTCTGGCGGCCAGCGCGTTGTAGCGGGTCGCGGAGATCGCCTGAAACACCTCTTCGAACGCCTGGCCGCGGCTCTTGCCGGTCTCGATCTGCACCGAATCCAGTAGTTGCTCCCGGCGCCGCATGAGCACGTCGTGCGCTCGGAGCAGGATGCGCTTGCGGTGCGCGAAGCCCGCCGCCCACCAGCCGGGCTGCGCCGCCCGCGCGCTCGCGGCGGCACCCCGCACGTCGTCCACGGTCGACTGCGGGAGCAAATGCAAGCGCTCTCCGGTGAACGGCGCGAACACCTCGACCGGCTCGCCATGAGCCCACAGATCCACGAGCGCTCGCGTTTCGACCGCGGGCGCTTTCGTCGCGTTCGTCGCTGACGCGGCCATGCGGCCAGGTTACACCGCAGCCCTCGCCGACCGGTCCGGCCCGACCTCGTGCTCGTCCGGCCTTCGTGCCCACCTCCTTGTCCGCACTGCGTGCCCGCGCGCTACACTGCCCAGATGCCAGCAACGCAGCCACGGCTAGCCAGGCGTACCGTGCTCGGATACGCGATCGGGTCACTCGGCACCGGCGGCTTCGGCACCTTGCCCGGCCTCGTACTCGTGTACTACCTGACCGACACGCTCGGAGTCGTGCCGCTGGTCGCAGGGCTGTTCGTGACCGCCGCCAAGGTCTGGGATGTGCTGATCGATCCGGTCATCGGCTCGCGCAGCGACCGTTCGCTCGCCCGCTCGGGCTCCCGACGAGCTTTCATGCTGCTGGGCGGGCTCACCATCCCGGTGTTCTTCGTGCTCACCTTCGCAGTGCCGGCCGGCGCCAGCCCGATCGTCGCTGGTTTCTGGGTGCTCATCGCGTTCGTGCTGACGACGACCTCGTTCAGTCTGTTCCAGGTGCCCTACATCGCCTTGCCTGCCGAACTCACCTCGGGCTACGACGAGCGCACCAGGTTGCTGGCCACTCGCGTCGTCGTGCTCACGTTCGCGATCCTGCTCTTCGGCGCCGGCGGGCCCGCGCTGCGAAACCTCGGCGGTGACGACGAGCACCTCGGCTACTTGCTCATGGCCGTCGTCGCGGGGCTCGTGATCGGTGCGGGGATGCTCGTTTCGGCCACGGTCGCGCCTAAGGTCGCGCCGACCAGTGCCGCTCGCGTCTCGATAGCCGAGAACTACCGGAACGGATTGCGAGTGCTCCGCCGCAGTCAGCCGTTCCGCGCGCTACTGGGCACCTTCGTGCTGCAAGGGCTTGCGACCGGTCTCATGCTCGCGGGCGCCCAGTTCGTCGCGACGTGGGTGCTGAACTCGCAAGACGCCGTGACCTTCCTGTTCGTGGCCCTGATCGCGCCCGCGCTGCTGTGCACCCCGGCCTGGGCGCTTGTCGCGCGCCGTATCGGCAAAGAGCGGGCCTTCGGTTACGCGACCATCTTGTTCGGCGTGGCCGCCGCGGGACTCGTCGGGCTCGTGTGGTGGCCCGGCGCGTGGGTCTACGTGCCGGTCGCGCTCGTAGGTGCTGCCTACGCGGGCATGCAAGCCCTGCCGATGGCGATGCTGCCGGACGTGATCTCGCACGACGCACTCGAGCACGGCGACGGCAGCGCCGGGATCTTCGGCGGCGTGTGGACGGCGGGCGAGACCACGGGGATGGCGTTCGGCGCGACCCTGCTCACGATCGTGCTCGCGCTCACCGGCTACGTGGAATCCACGGGGGCGCAAGAAGTGGTCCAATCGCCGGCCGCGGTGGCGGGGATCGTGCTGAGCTTCAGTCTCGTGCCCGCGGCGCTCGCTGCGGTGAGCCTGCTCACGCTCGCCCGCTATCGGTTGCGCAAGCGCGACGTGGAAGCCGAGCCGGTGACTGCGTGA
>CAYRUW010000094.1:0-6612 GCA_964427465.1 uncultured Diaminobutyricimonas sp. | reverse complement strand
ACGCACGACGCGTTCAACAAGAACGGCCGCGTCGCGCCTTGAGACCGCCGTGCCCGCCACCTTCGGCGACACCGGTGGCGCGACGGTAGCGCCGCTGCCAGGCGACCCATAGACCGGCCGCGAGCGACATGTCGTGGGATCGCGGTGTCACGCCAGGCGGCCGGTCCGGGTCACTTCGAGACGAGTTCGTGCGCGTGCGCGATGGCCTCCGGAGTGGTGTCGAACACCCGGCCGAGTTCGTGCAAGTGCGGCGCCACCTTCAGGGCTTGCAGTACGCGAGTGTGTGCTGGACGGGCGCCGGAGATGAGCACGGCGATGCCGCGTGCCTCGAGCCGGCGGATGGCGTCGTCGAGGATGCTCGCACCGGTCGCGTCGAGGGTGCTGACGCGCGACATGCGCAAGATGACCACTTCGACGTCGGCGACTTCGGCCAGTTCGAGCAGGAAGCGGTGTGCTGCGCCGAAGAACAAGGGCCCGTCGAACCGGTAGGCGACGATGTGCTCGGCGAGCAGCGCGAGTTCTTCGCTCGAGTGGTCGGTGCCGGCATCCTCGTGCAGCGGGACTTGCTCGACGCGCGCTGCGCGCGCGACGCTGCGCAGCGCGAGCAGAGCGGCGACGACGAGTCCGACCACGACCGCGGTGACCAGGTCGATCGCCACTGTGACGGCGAAGGTCAGGACGAGCACGAGCGCGTCGGACCTGGTCGAGCGCAACAGCGCGACGATCGAGGAGACTCTCACCATTTGCACGCACGTGGCTACGAGCACTCCGGCGAGTGCGGCGAGCGGGATGCGCGCGACCAGTTCCGCCCCGACGAGGGCGATGAGCGCGAGCACGACGGCGTGGGTGAGCGAGGCGAGTCGGGAGCGGGCGCCGGCTCGAACGTTGACGGCGGTGCGCGCGATCGCAGCGGTGGCGGGCACGCCGCCGAAGAACGGGGCGGCGATGTTGGCGATTCCTTGTCCGAAGAGCTCGCGGTCCGGGTCGTGCCGCTCGTTTACGCTCATCGAGTCGGCCACGGTCGCGCACAGCAGGCTCTCGAGCGCGGCGAGTGCTGCGACGGCGAGGGCCGAGGGTATGAGCGAGACGATCCGTGAGGGGTCGATGAAACCGGCGTCCGGCGCGGCCAGTCCCGCGGGGATCTCGCCGATCCGGATCAGATCGAGCCCGCCGAGGTCGCACACGATCGTGGCGAGGACCACGGCGATGAGCGAGAACGGGACCACGGGCCTGATCCTCGCGCCGATCAGGATGAGCGCAGCGACGACGACGGTCATGAGCAGGGGCACGAACCTGGGTGCGGCGAGCCAGTCGGCGAATGCGGCACCCGCGTTCGCCCAGACGATTTCGAGGTCGGGCGAGGCGACGCCGAGCACATTCGGGATCTGCTGCAGCACGATCACGACTGCGATCCCGGCCGTGAAGCCTTCGATCAAAGAGGTCGGCAGCAGTCGCGCGTATCGGCCGATGCCGGATACGGCGAGCAGGACGAGGATCACGCCTGCCATGAGCCCGACGAGCAGCACACCGCTCGCGCCGAATTGGTGCACGACGGGCAGCAGTACGACGGTCATCGCACCGGTCGGGCCGGAAACCTGCAGGTTGCTGCCGCCGAAGATCGCGGCGAGCGCGCCGGCGACGATCGCCGTGGTGAGCCCGGCTTCGGCACCCAGCCCGGAGGCGACACCGAAGGCGAGCGCGAGCGGGAGCGCGACGATCGCTACCGTGAGCCCGGCGAGCAGGTCGCGTAGTGGGGACCTCTTGATGGCGGCCACATCGGCAGCGCCGGGGAGCAGGGCTAGGAGTCGGCGAAACGGCCGGGCGGTTCGGGGTGCGTTCACGAACCTGCCTGCGGTCCGGTCAGGGTGTCGAGCATTGCCCTCGATTGCTGCAGGTTGGCGACGATCATCTGCCGGGCGAGGGCGAGCATTTGCGCGATCTTCTGGTCTCTGAGCGAATAGTGCACTGTGTTCCCTTCCCGCCGGGTGGCGACCACGCCGGCCCTGCGCAGCACCGCGAGTTGTTGCGAGAGCGCAGAGATCTCGAGTCCGACGAGGTTCGCGAGTTCGCCGACCGATTGCTCGCCGCCGGCGAGCACTTCGAGTGCCCGGATGCGTGCCGGGTGGGCCATGGCCTTGAACAGTTCCGCTTTGACGGCGGCCACTGGCGGGTCCGATGCGATTTCCGACATGGCTTCATTATATATCTAGTTATGAAAATATGCGAATACTCAAACTAGCCCACCGTGGTGCAGGCGTGCCCGCGCGTGCCACAGAGCGGTAGCCTGTAGAACGTGTCGCCGCAAGACAATCCATTCGGTCAGGTGCTCGTCGCACTAGTCACCCCGTTCCATCCGGACGGCGAGGTCGACTGGCCCGGCGTCGAGAAGCATCTCGACGATGTGATCGAAGCAGGCGCAGACGGCATCGTGGTCTCCGGGACCACAGGCGAGACGAGCACGCTGACCGACGACGAGAAGGTCCGGCTCGTCGAGGTCGGCAAGAGCGTCTCCTCGGGCCGGGCGAAGATCGTGCAGGGCGGCGGTTCGAACGAGACCGCGCACGCGATCGAGCTGTATCGCAAGAGCGAGAAGGCCGGTGCCGACGGGGTCATGGTCGTCACCCCTTACTACAACAAGCCCACGCAAGCCGGAATCCTGACCCATTTCAGGATGATCGCCGACGCGACCGACCTGCCGGTGATCCTTTACGACATCCCCGGCCGCACGGGCGTGCCGATCAGATACGAGACGATCCTTCGCGCCGCCAAGCACCCGAACATCGCCGCGGTCAAAGATGCCAAAGGCGATTTGAGCGAAGTGAGCCGCGTGCTCAACCAGACGAGCCTGATGTACTTTGCCGGCGACGACGCAAACGCACTGCCGACGCTCGCGATCGGCGGCACCGGACTCATCGGCGTCACCGCGAACATCGCCGCGAGACCGTACCGCACGATGGTGGATGCCGTGAACGCCGGCGACCTGAAAGCGGCGACAGACGCGCATCGCCGGCTGGAACCGTTGGTGCGCGCCACGATGACCCATGTTCCGGGCACAGTCGCCGTCAAATACATACTGCACGGGCTCGGCCGGATATCCTCGCCGCGCGTGCGGCTACCGCTCGTGGGCCCCGAAGAGCTCGAAGCGGCGGCGATCGAAGACGAACTCGCCCTGGTCAGCGACTTGCCGGGCTTCGACATCCGCGAATTCCGTCCCGACCGCAACGCCGCCGCCGGCGGCGCGCTGCCGAAAGTGGCCGGCACGACGCGCTGACCAGGGGCCCGTGGCCCCGACCCGACAACTCGAGGAGCAAATGCCCAGTCAAGTCTTCGATCCGCCCGCTCTCGAGCCCGGCACCTTGCGCATCGTCCCGCTCGGCGGTCTGGGCGAGATCGGCCGCAACATGACCGTGCTCGAGATCGACGGCAAGATCCTCATCGTCGACGTGGGTGTGCTGTTCCCCGAAGAGGACCAGCCCGGCGTCGACCTGATCCTGCCCGACTTCGGTCCCATCGCCGAACGGCTCGACGACATCGTCGGCGTGGTGCTCACGCACGGTCACGAAGACCACATCGGGGCCGTGCCGTACTTGTTGCGGCTCAAAGCCGACATCCCGCTGCTCGGTTCGACCCTCACCCTGGGGCTCGTGGAGGCCAAGCTCAAAGAGCACCGGATCAAGCCCTTCACGCTCACGGTCAAAGAGGGACAGCGCGAGCGGCTCGGTCCCTTCGACCTCGAGTTCATCGCGGTCAACCACTCGATTCCGGATGCGCTCGCCGTCATGATCCGCACTTCGGCCGGAAACGTGCTGCACACGGGCGACTTCAAGATGGACCAATTGCCGCTCGACGGCCGGCTCACCGATTTGCGCGCTTTCGCGAAACTCGGCGAAGAGGGCGTGGACCTGTTCCTGGTCGATTCGACCAACGCCGACGTACCCGGATTCACCCCGCTCGAGCGCGATATCGGCCCCGTGCTCGAAGCAGTCATCGCGAAAGCGCCTCGGCGGGTTATCGTGGCCAGTTTCGCCAGCCACGTGCACCGGGTGCAGCAAGTGCTCGACGCGGCAGCGGCCAACGGGCGCAAAGTGTCGCTCATGGGGCGCTCCATGGTGAGGAACATGACGATCGCCGAAGAACTCGGCTTCCTCGACGTCCCCGACGGCGTGCTCGTGGACGCCAAAGTCGCAGCGAACATGCCCGACGATCGGATCGTGTACATGAGCACCGGTTCCCAAGGCGAGCCGATGGCCGTGCTCGCGCGAATGGCGAACCTCGACCACCGGATCGAGATCGGACAGGGCGACACCGTGATCCTCGCCTCGAGCCTCATCCCGGGCAATGAGAACGCGGTCTACCGCGTGATAAACGGCTTGTCGAAACTCGGAGCCACTGTCGTGCACAAGGCGAACGCGAAGGTGCATGTCTCCGGCCACGCTGCAGCCGGCGAGCTCTTGTACTGCTACAACGTGCTCAAGCCCAGGAACGTGATGCCCGTGCACGGCGAGCACCGACACTTGAGCGCGAGCGCGGCGCTTGCGATCGAGACCGGCGTGCCCGCCGAGAACACCTTCGTCGGCGAGGACGGCACGGTCGTCGACATGCGGGACGGCGTCGTGCGGATGGTCGGCCAGCTCGATCTCGGCCACGTCTACGTCGACGGTTCGAGCGTCGGCGAGATCACCGACGCCGACCTGAAGGATCGCCGCATCCTCGCCGAGGAAGGCTTCATCTCGATCTTCGTCGCGATCGATCCGCAGACCGGCAGGCCCATCGTCGGTCCCGAGATCCAGTCGCGTGGTTTCGCCGAAGACGAGTCGGTCTTCGACGACGTGATCCCGCAGATCGTGCGCGCCCTGCAGGATGCCGCGGCCAACGGCACTCGCGACCAGCACGGATTCCGCCAGGTCGTCCGTCGCACCGTGGGGCGCTGGGTCAACACCCAGCACCGCCGGCGGCCGATGATCGTTCCCGTGGTCATCGAGGCTTAGCCCAACCGCGGTAGGGGTCTTCCCCGACCCGTCCCGGAATCTTCCGCCCGGGCGACCGGGCACATGCCGCCCGATTGCTAGGGTTGGCGGGCAGCGACTGGCGGGAGTTCTCCATGAGGGTTTGGCGTCGATGGGTTCTGCCCATCCTCAGCATCGTCGTGATCGGTTCGATCGCGGTGGCACTGGTGAAGATAGCGTTTTTCCCCAATGAAGAAGTGGCCGAGGCTGCGGAGCCGACCGGGACACTGACCGCTCCGCAGGTGCAGGTGAGCAGCGGATCGGTCGTGAGCGAGATCATCGTCGATGCGAAGGTCGCCCGCGATGCCGAGGTCGCGGTGAAAGCCCAGGCCTCTGGGGAGGTCACCGAGGTCCGGGTCGCCAGGGGGGCCGAGGTGGCCAAGGGCGCCGTGCTGTTCGTGGTGAAGCAGTCGTATCCGTGGCGGATCGTGAACGTCGTCGCCCCCGTAGCCGGAGAGGTGACCGGCCTGGACGTGATCAAGGGGCAGCCGGTGTCGATCGGGCAGGAGGTCGGCAAGGTTGAACCATTCACGCATCATGTGACCGGGACGATCGAGCCGACGATGCTCTACCGGCTGTTGGACGCTCCGGACGAGGCGACGGCGACTATCCAGGGCGGTCCGGCGCCGTTCGAGTGCACCGGGCTGGAAATAGACGTGAGCGCCGAAGGTGTCGCCTCGGTGACCTGCGACGTGCCGAAGGAGGTGACCGTGTTCGCCGGCCTGCCGGTGAGCCTCGCGATCCAGGCCGGAACGGCCAACGACGTGCTCACCGTGCCGGTGACCGCGGTCAAGGGCGGTGCCGGCACCGGGCTGGTGTGGGTGGCCGGCACCGGCGGCGAGACCGAGGAACGGCAGGTCACGCTCGGACTCAGCGACGGCACGGTCGTCGAGGTGGTCGACGGTCTGCGCGCCGGCGACACGGTGCTCGAGTTCGTGCCAGGGCTCGAGAACCAGCAGGGCGAAGAGAGCTGCTGGACGGCACCCGACGGCTCGATGATGTGCGAGATCGTGCAGTGGTGACCCTGCTGCGGCTCGACGGCGTCGCTCGATCGGTGCAACTGCCCAGCGGCGAGGTCCTGCACATCCTGCGCTCGGTCGACCTATCGATCCAGCAGGGCGACCACGTCGCGATCGTCGGCAGGAGCGGTTCCGGCAAGTCGACGCTGCTGAACATCATCGGCCTGCTTGACACGCCGACCGGGGGCAGCATCGAGTTTCTCGGGCAGAATGTCGCGGCCATGCCGGCGCGGGCAAGGGACCGTTCCCGGGGACGTGACGTGGGGTTCGTGTTCCAGCAATTCAACCTGCTGCCCGCGCGCACCGCGCTCGAGAACGTGATGATGCCGCTCATGTACGCACCGGCGGCTCAGTTCTTCAGGCGCAAGCACCTGGCGACCGACATGCTGGAGCGGGTCGGGCTTGGCGACCGCTTGTCGAGCACTCCAGAGCGGCTTTCGGGCGGGGAGCAGCAGCGGGTCGCGATCGCGCGGGCGCTCGTCCGGAGGCCGCGGCTGATCCTCGCCGACGAGCCCACCGGCGCGCTCGACATCGAGACCGGGACCTCGGTGATGGCGTTGCTGGACCAGATCGCCACCGACAGCGGC
>CAYRUW010000093.1:0-6692 GCA_964427465.1 uncultured Diaminobutyricimonas sp. | reverse complement strand
GCGCGAGATGGAGGGCGGGCGGGGCGTGCTGTTGCGTGCGGCTCTCGCACACCTGGGCACGCTCGACTAACCGCACCGGCGACGGAGTTAGCGTCCCCGCCGACGACCCGAGCCGGCGTTCGCCGGCACGCGATCGCCCACCCGCAGCGGCCTCGGCTGGTTGCCTTTCGTGCGCGTCCGCGAGGTCTGCCCTTGCGCGGTCTGACCTTGGGGTGCTTGCGCTCGCCGGCCGCCGCTCTGGGTGCGCGTGTTCTGGCCCTGCCGGGCGGCCCGCTTGCGTTGTGCGTTGGCGCCTTGCGACCGGCCGCCGCCCGGGGCGGGGCGCGGCGTCTTAGGCGCCGGCTTCACGTACGGGGCGACGGCGCCCACCAAGCGCGCGACCACATCCGACTCCGCGGTCACCGTCTGACCGCGCGCCGCGATCGCGGCCTTGCGCAACACCGCTTCGGTGTCCTTTTGCTGCGCGGGCAGCACGATCGTGACCACATCGCCTTCGCTGCCGGCTCGCGCCGTGCGGCCGGAACGGTGCAGATATGCCTTGTGCTCCGCTGGCGGGTCGACATGGATCACGAGTTCGACGTCGTCGACGTGCACGCCGCGAGCCGCGACATCGGTCGCGACCAGCACTTTCGCCTGACCGGAGGCGAACGCGGCGAGATTGCGGTCGCGCTGCGGCTGGCTGAGGTTGCCGTGCAGATCGACCGCGGGAATCCCGGATTCGGTGAGCTGCCGGGCGAGCCGCTTGGCGTGGTGCTTGGTGCGCATGAACAGGATGCGCCGACCCGTCCCCGACGCGAGCTTTGACACGAGCGCCTTCTTCGCCTCCGCATCCGTGACGTGGAAGACGTGGTGGGTCATCGCGGCGACCGGGCTCGTGGCCTCGTCGACCGAATGCAGCACCTCGTTCTTCAGGTAGCGGGCGACGAGCCTGTCGACGCCGTTGTCGAGGGTGGCGCTGAACAGCAGTCGCTGCCCGTCGGCAGGGGTCTTGTCCATGATCCTCGTGACCACGGGCAAGAAGCCGAGGTCGGCCATGTGATCGGCTTCGTCGAGCACCGTGATCTCGACGGCGTCGAGATGCACGAAACCCTGCCGCATGAGGTCCTCGAGCCGGCCGGGGCAGGCCACGACGATGTCGACACCGGCTTTGAGTGCGGCGACTTGCCGGTTCTGGCTCACGCCGCCGTAGATCGTCGTGGTCTTCAGCCGATAGGCGTCTGCGAGAGGTCGCATGGCGGCATCGATCTGGGTGGCGAGCTCACGCGTGGGAGCGAGTACGAGTCCGAGCGGCCGGCCGGCACGCCGGTCGCCGCCGGCGAGACGACCGCCGAGCCTGGCGACCATGGGGATCGCGAAGGCAAGTGTCTTTCCCGATCCGGTGCGGCCCCGGCCGAGCACGTCCCGGCCGGCGAGGGTGTCGGGAAGTGTGTCGGCCTGAATCGGGAACGGTGTGGTCTTGCCTTCCGCCGCGAGCGCGGCGACGAGCGGTGCGGGCACGCCGAGCGCGCCGAAAGTGTTCTTGGTCAAGGTTGCCTTTCAGGCGTCTGGCTTCGGACCCGGCCTTAAGCTGTGCGCAGGCCGGCGTGGCGAAGCAGGGGGCGAACGTGCCGAACGGCACATCCGTTCGCCGTAAGAATGTTGTCAGCCGGTGGATGGCTCTGGCCGTCCGTGGCGAGGGAAGCGTTCTACGACGCGAGAAGCGCAATTGCGCTGCTGATGGACTCAGCGTAACCCATCCGCGGGCGTGGCTCATCGGAGGCTAGCCTCGAGGTGTGACTTCGCCTTTGGATCAGGACTACTACCAGGTTCGCTTCGACTGGGGATCGGCCGGCGTTCGCCGGGTCTGCGCCGGTGTCGACGTCGTGGTGGTCGTGGACGTGCTCGATGCTCCGGGCGAGAGCGGCCCCACCGAGATTCTCGCGGCGGTTCCGGATGCCGCGGCCGTCGTCGCGGGCAGCTTGCGAAATCGGCGGGCGGTGGCCGACTGGGTACTGGAACAGCAGACGGTCAAGCGCGACCGGTTCCGAGTTGCGGTGATCGCGGCGGGTGACGCCTCGGGCGGCGAGGCGAGGTTCACGGTCGAGGATCTGCTGGGCGCCGGTGGCGTGATCGACGCCCTGATCGAATCTGGAATCGACCACAATTCTCCGGAGGCCGCTGCCGCCGCCGCCGCCTTCTCGGGCTTGCGCAGAGCTTTGCGGCACCTGATCGGAGCATCCGGCAATGGCAGGGCGCTCGCCGCCGACGGGCACCGCGCAATCGTCGCAGCGGCCGCCGAACTCGACGCCGATTCCGAGGTCGTGGTGCTCAGGAATCCGGTTGCCGGCTAGCCGAAACCGTGCGCCGGCTTGTGTCCCGGCGCACCCAGGTGATCGCATTCGCCGGGTCGAAGCGCCGGGAGCAGCGGCCGCAAGTCAGTGGTCGGGCCGGCCGGCGGAACCGGTAGTGCGTGTGACCGGCCGGGCACGTGCCGATCCACGCGGCGAGCTCGGTCGCGGTCTCGCCGTCGTGCAGCCGTTTGCCGACGTAGCCGATCTCGCTCGCGATCCGTCGCCAGCGCGGGCCGTGTCCGGCTTCCGGCCCGGCGAGCGCGTGGGCGACCTCGTGCAGCAGCACTTGATGGATCTGGTCGTCGTCGAAGCGGGCGGCCAGGTGCCGTGAGACGGTGATCCGCCGATCGCGGTGGTTGCACAGTCCGGCGCGCGTGCGCGCATGGTCGAAGCCGAAGCTCCACCCCGATCCGGGCAAGTGCAGCGCGATGAGCGCGTCTGCCCAGACGCGCACGCGCTCGAGTTCTGCCATGGCGATCCGGTTGCGAGTTCGGTCGCGGTCGGCGCGGTCGGCGCCCAGCGACGAGTTGGTTGCGATCAGCACACACCCTATGCCCGCGGCTGCGCCGGGTCTGACCGCCGCGACGGCCGGTTGTGCGCTGTGCAGGATTTTCGCGTGTCGAGGAGCAGTCGCGGTGAGAAAAAGCCCGTATCGTATACGGATGCTTCGTGTAATTCTCAGTTCATTCGCGGCCGCCGCCCTCGTCGTCTCCGTCGCCGGATGCGCGACTGCACCGCAAGAAGAGCCCGAGCCGACGCAAGTCGCGATCGAGGCGCCCACGGGCACTCCGCCCACGCCGACCGAGTCGTGCGCGGGAGCCGAGGGCGAATCCTCGAGCATGTGGCTCGAGGTCGACGGCAACTACTTCGACGTGGGCCTCGTCGGCTCGTCCGACACGGTCGTGATCTTCACGCACCAGACCAACCGCGGTGCTTGCGGCTTCATCGACTACGCCTTGTGGCTCGCCGACCAGGGTGTGCGTTCGATGCTCATCAACCTGTGCAGCTTCGGCGAGACGATTTGCGCGCCAGGCACCAACATCGTCAAGAGCGGCGCGGCCGCGGTGCTCACGGCAGCGCAGCTCGCGCGCGAGGACGGTGCGACCCGGGTGATCTCGTTCGGCGCGTCGATGGGCGGGGCGGTCGCGATCACCGCCGCGGCGACCGCAGGCTCGACCGGGGTGCTGGATGGCGTGGTCGACCTCGCGGGTCCGCTCACCTACTCCGGGGTCGAGACGCTCGAGTTCGCCGACAAGATCACGATCCCCATGTTCGTCGCGACGTCCAAGTACGACGGCACCCTGTCGCCGTCCAACCTGGGCAAGCTCGTCGACGCCGTCTCGAGTGAACAAGTCGAGTCCGATCCGGACGCCGGCTCAGGGCACGGCTGGGACCTGCTGCACGCCGGCAAGGAGTTCGCGCCGCTCGCGCACACGCTCGTCGGGTTCATCCTCGGCGAGGGGGCCTGAACCGGCAGGCCGGTATCCGCGCAACAGGGGCCCGGCCGGCTAGGCGGGCTCAAGCCCGACATGCCGGAGCGTGTCGTCGCCGGTGTCGTTGGTTATGAACCAAAGCCCCCCGCCCGGCGCCGGCGCGACGTCGCGCAACCGGCCGAACTCGCCGTTGAACCAGTCCTCGGCCTCGGCTGGGTCTTGCGGGTCGATCGTCCAGATCCGCTGGCCGCGCAAGCACGCCATGATGACGGTTCCGTCGATCCAGGCGATGCCGCTCGGACTCGCCTCGCCCGGATGCCACTGACGCACCGGGTCGGTGAACCGGTCATCGCCCGCGACCCCCTCGACGACCGGCCAGCCGTAGTTCGAACCCGGCTCGATGAGATTGAGTTCGTCCCACGTGTTCTGGCCGAACTCCGAAGCCCACAGCCGGCCCTCGTCGTCCCAGGCGAGGCCTTGCGAGTTCCGGTGTCCGTAGCTCCAGACCGGGGAGTCGCCGAACGGATTGCCGGCGGGCGCCGAACCATCGGGCCGCACCCGCAGGATCTTGCCGCCGAGCGAGTCGAGGTCCTGCGAGTTCGACGACCGGCTGGCATCGCCGGTCGTTATATACAGCATCCCGTCGGGGCCGAACCGGATCCGGCCGCCGTTGTGGATCCCGGCTTTCGGGATGCCTGTGACGATCGGCTCCGGCTCGCCCAGGCGGAGCGAACCGGACTCGCCCGTGAGCGGCATCCGGATCACCCGGTTGTCGGAGCGCGCGGTCGTGTACGCGTACAGCCAGTCGCCGTCTTGGCCCCCGCCAGCGGACTCGGCCCGCAGCAGTTCGATGCCGAGCAACCCGCCTTCGCCTTGCGGCACCACTCCGGGCACCCGCCCCACCTCTACGGTCTCGCCGTCCGGCAGCACCTCTTTCACCAGCGCAGTCTCCCGCTCGCTGATCAGCGCTCCGCCGCTGGCCAGTGGCACGATCGCCCACGGGATGCTCAGGCCCTCGGCGACGACCCGCGGCGCCCCCGCCGGGTGCACGGGGCCCGGTCGCACGTGGCCCGCATGCGGGGATGGCGACGCACTCGTTGTGGCCGGCGACAGGACCGACGGCGCGGGCGATTGCTGCGCGCATCCGGTCGCGACCAGGGCGGCCGCGAGTAGCACGCTGGTTGCGATCCGCGCTCGGCTCACATCTCCATCCCATCACTCCCGCACGGCGACGCAAACCCCGGCCGTTCCGCCCCCGCCCGGCGGGGCTTCAGGATCGCAAGTCGAACGCGCTGCGGCTCGGCGGAGGCGAAGGGATTGCGGTCGCATCGGTGACGATCGGCGCACCCGCCATCCAGTCGACCAGCTCGCTTCCGGTGAGCACTTGGGCCGGATGCGGTCCCGCCGCGAGCAGCCTCGGCATCCAATCCAGCGGCAGCGGGCTCGGCGAGGCGACGATCACGAAGTTGCCGAACCGGCGGCCTTTGACCACTTGCGCTTCCGCGAGCACCGCGATCTCGGGCAGCACCGTGCCCACGGTCTGCGCCTGGCTCCGGGCGAACGCGAGACCGGGACCGTCGGCCACGTTGATCGCCATCACTCCGGTTCGTGCCAGCAGACGGCTGATCTCGGTGTAGAACTCGACGCTCGTGACGTGCCCCGGGATGCGTGCGCCGCTGAATATGTCCACGACGACGAGATCGGTGTTCCGCTGGAGCCCGGCGGGGAGCCGTGCGGCGACTTCGCGGGCGTCGCCGTAGCGAAGCCGGATCGAAGCGCGAGCCGGGAGCGGGAAATGCTGCCGCACGAAGTCGACGAGGTCAGGCTCGAGCTCGAGCACTTGCTGCCTCGAGCCGGGCCTCGTCGCCTCGATGTATCGCGGCAGGGTGAGGGCGCCGGCACCGAGGTGCACCGCCGTCACGGGCTGCGCGGGCTCGCGGAACACGTCGATCAGGTGACCGATGCGACGCACGTACTCGAAGAAGAGCTGGGTCGGATCGTCGGGATCGATGTGCGATTGCGGCGTGCCGTCGACCACGAGCCGGAACGTTCCGGGGTACCACGTGTCGGGCTCGATGACGGCACGCAGGCCGCTGCCTTTGAGCACGACGGAGACCGTTTCAGCCATTCCCGAATCCTCCCATGACGGTCTCGGAAGGCGGCGCGAGAAGGATGTGTGCGCGGCAGCGCGGGTGGCCGTGCGGCAGAATTCCGGCGAACGCGCGCAGGATCTTACGTCTCAGGCGGGGCCGGGCAAGGGGCACGAATCGCGGCCGAGAACGGGCACAAACCGCGGCCGAGCACGCGCGGAAACTGTCACCAGGCGGGGGCAAAAGCGGGTTTATACCGGAGATCGCGAAATAGGTCAAGAAACTGTTGGACAAACTGCGCAGAAAAGACCTATGATTGTTCTTTGCGCTCCCAGACTCCCCCTACCGTCATATTGCGGACGGTCGGCGTGCCCCGAGTATAGCGGCGGGGCAGATCTCGACAGAGACTCTGGTGGGTTGATCCATTCCGATATGCCATGGTCCGACAAGGGCTCACGGAGGTTGTTTCCTTGGCTGCTGCGCGCAACGCATCCACCAAAAAGTCCCCCACAAACGGCCGCGAAGCTAGGCGGCTCTCGTTCGCGAAAATCAAAGACACGCTGACCGTACCCGATCTGCTCGCACTGCAGACGGAAAGCTTCGACTGGCTCGTCGGCAACGACGAGTGGAAGCAACGGGCGGCCGAATCCGGCCAGTCGGCCGACACCCTCGTCTCCGGGCTCGAGGAGATCTTCGAAGAGATCAGTCCGATCGAAGACCTCGGCGAGACGATGCAACTGTCGTTCTCGAACCCCGAGCTCGAAGAGCCCAAGTATTCGATCACCGAGTGCAAGGAGCGGGGCAAGACCTACGCCGCGCCGCTGTATGTGAACGCCGAG
>CAYRUW010000092.1:0-6771 GCA_964427465.1 uncultured Diaminobutyricimonas sp. | reverse complement strand
CGCACCGAGCATCAACGCTGCGGCGATGCCACGGCCGTCGGCGATGCCACCGGCGGCCACGACCGGCACACTGACCGCGTCGGCGACCTGGGGGACGAGTGCGAGAGAGCCGACGAGCGATTGCTCGGCCGGTCGCAGGAACGAGACTTTGTGCCCGCCTGCTTCGGCGCCGCTCGCGACGATGGCTTCGACGCCCACGCTTTCCAGCGCGATCGCTTCGGCCACGGTCGTCGCGGTGCCGAGCACGAAGATACCGGCCCGCTTGAGCCGGGTCACGGTTGCGGGCTCGGGAGCGCCGTAGACGAAGCTGACCGCCGGAGGCGCTGCCTCGACCACGGCATCGACCTGGTCGGCGAAGGCCGGCAGGATTCGATCGGGTAGGGGCGGCGGTTGCACGCCTAGTTCCTCGAAGAAGTGATGCAGGGCTGCCGTATGTCGCGTGAGCCGGGCGGGCGCGATTTCGGGACGGGCTTCGGATTCGTCCACGACCCACAAGTTGACCAGGAACGGTCTTGCGGTCGCGGCGCGCAGCGCGGCGCACGTCTGGAGGATGCGTTGGGGTCCGTAGCCGTAGAGGCCGTAGGCGCCGAGGCCTCCGGCCTCGCTCACGGCCGCCGTCAATTCGACGGAAGACAAGCCACCGAAGGCACCCGAAAGCACCGGGCGATCGATGCCGAGGCGCTCGGTCAGTTCATTGCCGGCCCACCGATCGCGCGCCGAGCCGGGCATCTGCTTCCAATCTTCTCGTGCTGCCCGAGCGCCGGTGGGGGACTGCTGGCGGTGGCGGTTCGCGCATCCGGCAATCGGGTTCTGGCCCGATCCTAACCCTGGGCGATCGCGCGCGCCCTTTTGTGACGGGCGGCGGCGCATCCGCTGGACGCCCCTGAATTGGGGGCGCCCAGTGGACAATGCGCTCGCCCTCGGGATGGCATCGTTGGCTTGGAGGAAAACAGTGTCATTTCGCGAAGCATTGGCCGTTGCCGGGGTAGCGCCCGAACAGCACAACCGGTTGTCGCTCCTCGACCCTGGGGCATGGCCCTTCCTGCTGCTCGCGATCGCCATGTTCGCGGCCGGCGTGGTCGCGCTCGTAGTGATCGAACGCCGCTCCGCCCCTTAGATGAGAGATCGCCGGGAACGCGATCACACGAAGAGCTAATTCAGCAAGCTCGCGTCATAGTCGGAATCGAAGCAGTGCCCATCAGTCGAGCACTCCCCATCGATAGAGGCACCCGCGAGCCGGGCAGAACATGACCGAGGAGGCACCATGGTTTTCCGCTACCCAGTCGTGCGAACGGGGTCGGGCCGCGGGAGCGCGGTCGAGACCGTACTGGCAGTCGTCGCGCTGACGATGGCCGCCGGTGCTGTGGCGGCCGGCGTTGTCGGCATCCTCACGCTCATTTCCTGAACCGCCCGGACCTTCGCGCGGCGCGGCGGGCAAGCTCAACTCTGGAGCGAGACCGGCGGCACGTACTCCCCAGCCGGTTCCCGCATCCAGACGTTCCCGGTCGCACGTCGCTCCGCATCCGACGCAAACCGGTACCGGAACAGACGCGCGCGCACGAAACGTGGCCGCTCGCCGTCGAACGGGTCGCGAGCCAGCAACGCGAGCGTAGGCCCGTCCGCCTCCAGCAGACGAGTCAGGAACGGAAAGAACCAGCGTTCGCCGGGCGAACCGAGCGCGAGGAACCACATGAGCCAGTCGAGCCGTAAATGGTACGGCGCGAATTGACCTGGGGTGCGCTTGACATCGCCGGGCTTGCCTTTGAACTCGTACTCGCGCCAGTCTTCCTCGCTCGGCCGTTCGGCCAGCGTGCCCTCCACGACCACCTCGAAGCGGTGCTTGGTGACGCTGCCGAACGCGCCATACGCGTTGGCCAGGCTCCACCGGTTGAAACTCGCATTCATCAGCTGGCGCTTGGAGAACAAGTTGCGCAACGGCGGCCAGCTAAGCCACAGCAGCAGCACCGAGGCCGCGCCGACGATGACCATCCACCAGGCCGGGCTCGTCGCGTTCTCGGCCCCCCAGTCCAGCGGTGCCCAGGGGACGATCGCGTGCACGAAACCGTCGGTGATCGGTGCGAACGCGAGCACCATGGTCAGCACGTTCAGCCAAGCGAAATTACCGGTGAGCACGAGCCAGGCTTGGGTGAAAATCACCACTAGTGCCGCGATGCTGCCCACCGGGCCCGGCACGAACAGTACGAACGGCACAACGAGCTGAGCGAAGTGGTTGCCGAGCACCTCGACCCGGTGGAACCATTTCGGCAGCAAGTGCGCGCGTCGGCTCACCGGGTTCGGCATCGGCTGGGTTTCATGGTGGTAGTACAGCGCCGTGAGATCCCGCCAGGACTTGTCGCCGCGCATCTTGATCATGCCGGCGCCGAACTCGAGCCGGAACACGAGCCAGATCGTGAGCACGATCACGGGTAGCGGCGGCGGCACTTGGTTCGAGCCAAGGAACGCGACCGTGAAACCCGCCTCGAGCAGCAGGCTCTCCCAGCCGAAGCCGTAGAACACCTGCCCGATGTTCACGATCGACATGTACAGGACCCACAGCACGAGGAACGCGAGCAGCGGCAGCCATGGCGGGCCGGATTGCGGCAGACCGAGCACGAGCGTCGCCGCGATCGCAATGCCCGCCCACGCGACGACCGCGAGCATCCGATCTGAGTAGTACCAGCGGAAGATCGTCGGACCGCGCAGCGCTCCCGGGCGACGCGCGAACTCGGTGGCCGGTAGCAAACCGCGCTCCCCGAGCAACACGCGGAACTGGTTGAGTGTCGACGAGAACGCGACAAGATACACCGCGGCGACGCCGCGCTGCAGCACTTGCCGCGCGAACTCGTACTCGTGTGCGTCGAACCAGTCCATCCGCTCCTCGTGCGCGTGCGGCGCCGGGAGACACCCGCTTAAGCGGTCGCGGCGCTGGTCACGTCGGTCGGCGAATCGTACTGCCGGTCGGGCAGACCGTTCAGAACATCCATCACTCGCTTATCGGCGCCATGCTCCTCGGCCACGTCGAGCAACTCGTCTTTCGAGACGGGGTAGTCGATTCCGCCCAGGAACTTCTGCAATTGAATCGGATTGACTTCGGCCATCACGTGCTCCTTCACTCACTTTTCCACTTGGGTGTCATGCGCCTTGCCGTGCGGTCGGTTCAAGCGGCCGCAGAACTGCCCGCAACCTCCTGGATGAGCGCATCCCAGTCGGCGAGGAACCGGGCCAGGCCATATCGTTCGATTGCGGTCTTGCGCGCGAACCTGCCGCGCTCGCGAGCCTCATCCGGGTCGGCGAGCAGCCTCGCGGCCGCGGCGACAAGTTCGTCGACGTTCGCGGAAATCGCACCCGCCTCCGGCGGCACGGCACGCGAAGCCTCCGTAGTGTCGAGCGCGACCACCGGCATGCCCAGGTGCATCGCCTCGAGCAGGGCGAGCCCGAGCGATGTCCAGCGTAGCGGGTGCACGTACACGCGGCGCCGTGCAAGCTCGGCGTGCAATCGGGTCATCGGAACATCGCCCACGTGCGTGAGCTTGTCGGCGCCCAGCCCCACCGCATCCGCGAGCAAGTGGCCGTCGATGCCGAAATGGTCGATGTGCCCAGCGTCAGCGAAGTCGGGTAGCAGGTCTGCGCCGACGATGCGGCCCCGGCGCACGGGTTCGTTTATCGCGACGCCGAGGTGCGGCAACTCGCCCGTGTACAGGTATCCGGGGTCTACGACGCCGTGCTCGATCACGAGGTTCGGCGCGCGGCCGTTGTCCCAGAGCAGCCGGTTGAAGTGGGTCACGTGCACGATCGGGATGCTCGACTGCTCGGCCAGCGGATGCACACTCGCCCACGGTGTCTGCCTCGGTACGTTGTGCTCGACGAACACCGCGGGAACGTCCACCCCGGGGCGCCGACCGAGCCATCGCCGAACGTAGTCAAACTCTTCGAGGCGTTGCAGGATCACCAGGTCGACTTGAGCATGCCGAAGGTCATCCGGATGCACATCGATTGCGGATGCGGGCCAGCGCGAGTCGTAGCCGGCCCGGCCGGGGCTGAACGTTCCGCCCTCGGGCGTCCACGGCAACAGATACTCGTGATCGCCCCGCACGAGCGCATCGGCATAGGAGCCGTGCATCGGCCACAGCAGAATCCTCATGTCACCTCCCCTGCGCCGACTACTGCTTCTCTCAAGGCAATCCGCAAGCGGTCCGCGTGACAAGGGCGCTCGGGCAACCTGCAGCCAACGTCAAGCCCCGCTCTTCAGCGGCAGCGCGGTTGCGGTGAACAGCGTCGGCAGCACGACAGAGCCGCCGCATTGGAACGGTGAATGGACGCGGATTCGGAGCGCAGCCGAACCGTGCGGGTTACGCGTCGAACCCGGGTCGCGGTCACACCCCGTATCTGAGGATCGCCGCAACCGGGGAACCGTTCGGAAGGTCGCCCGAGCGCACCGACAGCACCCGGCCGCTCGAGCGCAGCACACGCGCCGCGATCTCGTCGAGGATCGAGTAGTCGCCAGGATGCGATTCGTCGCCGAACTGCAACGCGCCGTCGTCTTCGGCGATCGTGCCGAACACATGCGTGTCCATGTCGATCATGACCGAATCGACGGCACCGAAAGTGGCAGCCCGCGCGGCCGCCGCCATGTCCGTGGTCGCCCGCCCCTCACTCTCGAACTGGCCGAAATCATCTCGCCACTGTTCGAGTTGCTCGTGGTAGAGCCGGTCGAGAATCGGCCGCGCCCGCTGCGCGAGCTGCTCGTCGTTTGCGTCCTCGTAGTTGCCCTCGATGACCTCGTCGGCGAAGTGCGCATACGAGTTGATCGCCTGATAGGCCGGCGCGATGGGCTCGGCAGCGGCGAGGATGAGCGGCAGTCCGCTGCCACGGATCACCGGGAGGATCGCATCCTGCGCCAGCCTGGCGTACTTCTGCTGCTCAACCCGGTCGCCCGTACGGCCCTGTGATCTGGGCATCGGTGCCTGGTCGGCAAGCGATGTGCGCTTGAGCACCGTGGGGTCGGGCGGCAAACCGTCCACGTCGAGGGTGCGCGGCGGCACATCTGCGCCGACTTCGACCAGCCGCGCGTCTTTCTCAGACAGCACGAGCACGTACGCGGCGTGCGGGAACGTCACTGAGCGCAGCAGTTGTCCGAGCCGGAACCGGTCGTTCACGGTCACCTCGTTCGAGAGCCGGTTCGGCAGCCGGTACCGGCGCAGGCGGGTGGGGGTGACGAAGACGGCGAGGCTGCGCGACTGGTACCACCAGAACTCGTCGTCTTCCAGTAGCGAGTGGACTTGTGCCGACAGATCCTGAACCTTCAGCGCCGGGACACCCTGCTCGCGAAGGGTCCGCTCGGCTTCGGCGAGCGCATTCTTCAACTCGATCTTCGAGCCCGGCGTCTTGGTCGCGATCGGGCTCGTGCCGATGTAGATCGAAACGTGCGCCATCCCCCGTTCTTCGCTCAGTTCCAGCAGTTCGTCGATCGATGGAATATCAACGTTTTGCAAGGCCGCTGCTCCTTGGGCGTTCGCTTTCGCACCACGCTAACGATGCTCGTGCGGACGCCGCTGGGGTGCCAGTGAACTCACAACGAATCCGTACCGGAAGCTCCGTTCGGGGACCAGCGCTACCGGTCGAGCAGGTCGTCTCCAGCCCGGAGCGGCCTAGGCGACCGGGTGGCCGCCTACGACGGCTCTGCTGCGGACGCATCCTCGGCGGTTCGCCGCGCACGGCGCCGCAAAGAGGTGCGCACGATCGCGAACACGATGAGCCCCACGACACCGAGCGCGACCGCCCACGGCAGCAGGGCACCGATCACCACGAGCGCGGCGGAACCGAACGCCACGAGAGACATCCAGCCCGCGACGAGTCCGTCGACGAAGGTCACCGGTTCCTCGGGAGTCGCCGCCTTCTCGGATTGCAGGGTGAGCTTGAGGGTCGACAGGCTGACCTGGTCGGCGAGCACGCGCTGCCGCCCCTCAAGACTTTCCAGCTCTGCCTGCCGCTCGGTCAGCGCCGCCTCGATCTTCAGCAGCACCTCGGTGTCCTCGGCGGTGGCCAGCAAGTCGATCAGCCGATCGGTGGACGTGCGCAATGCGTCGATCCGCGACTCGAGGTCCTGCACTTGGCGGGTCACGTTGTCCGAGGTCAGGGCGAGTTCCTCCGGGTCGCCGAGCTCGTTAAGGCGCTCGATCGTGGCCGAAAGCTCGGCCGACGGGATGCGCAGGGTGAGCTCCGCGCGGCCGGCGTCGCGCTCCGTGGGCGCACGCTCGGTTCGTGCGTCCACCCGGCCGCCGACCTCGTTCACGATTTGCGTCGCCTCGTCGGCGGCCTCGAGCGGTTCCACCGCCGTGATCAAGAGCGAACCGGTGGTGACATACTGCTGCGAGCCTTGGGGCGCCTGCGCCGCACTGTCAAGATCGCGCTCGGCCCCGTCGAACGGCTGCTCACCGCCACCCACGTCGCTGGACATCCGCGCGCCGGCCTCCGGGGAGACCGCGTAGTCGCCCGTGCTCAATCCCATCGAACAGCCGCCGAGGGCGAACACCGCGGCCAATGCGACTGGAAAAAGCAGGCTTCGCCTCATGCGCTTCAAGCTAGCGGTGAACAGGACACTCGCACCACCCAACGTTGCGGACCGGTTGAACGTCTGCTCGGCCTACCTCGTCGTGATCAACGTCGAACGCGCAGCCTTCGCGGCATGCACTGTGCGATTGTCCACTTTTCCTCGGCTCAACGACGGCCTACCTTAACCTTGAGGTTGGAGACAACACAGCTCAAGCTTCG
>CAYRUW010000091.1:6520-6816 GCA_964427465.1 uncultured Diaminobutyricimonas sp. | reverse complement strand
TGACCGAAAGACTCGCCGGGCGGCCCGTGGCGACCGACCTGAGCAATGCACTCAAGACCGGATGCGACACGGTCGATGAGCGCTGGCCGTTCGATGTCATGCAGCAGCTCGGGATCGAAGCCTCGATGCTGCCGCCGATCGTTCGTTCGGGCACCGTGATCGGGCAGGTCGGCCAGGTGGCCGCCGAGGCCTGCGGAATCGACGCGGGCACGCCGATCGTCGCCGGCATGACAGACGGATGCGCCTCCCAGCTCGCGAGCGGCGCAACGAGCATCGGCAGCTGGAACACCGTGCTC
>CAYRUW010000091.1:0-6510 GCA_964427465.1 uncultured Diaminobutyricimonas sp. | reverse complement strand
CAGGATCCGGCAGAAGCTCACCGTGCTCGGCACGACACTCGTGTTCAAGGGCAGTACCGCCGAACTCGTGCACGATCCTTCAGGCATCGTCTACTCGCATCGTGCACCCGAGGGAGGCTGGCTCCCGGGCGGGGCATCCAGCTCAGGGGCTGGTGCGCTTAGCAAGCACTTGCCCGGCGCCGACCTCGATTCGCTCGCCGTCCAGGCCGCGCACGTGCCGAGCGACATCGGCGTTGCCTACCCGCTGGTTAGTGACAGCGGCGAGCGGTTCCCCTTCGTCGCCTCCGACGCGCGTGCGTTCTTCGCCAACCCCGCCGACTCGGATGACGCGGTGCGATCGTATGCGGCGCTCACTCGCGGGATGGCGGCGATCGAACGCCTGGGTTTCGACTACCTGAGCATGCTCGGAGCACCCGTCGACGGCGAAATACGGTTCACCGGGGGCGCTTCGCACAGCGAATACCTCAACCGCCTTCGCGCGACGATGCTCGGCCGGGAGGTTGTCGTGCCGCGTATCGCTGAGCCCGCCTTCGGCATGGCGGTGCTGGCAGCGAGCCATGAGGTGGGCATCGCGGGCGCGAGCGCTTCCATGATCGCGATCGGAGGCTGCTTCGAGCCGGATCCCGGCATCGGGCCCGCGCTGCTCGAGGCATATCTCGAATTCATCGAAGAACTGGAATGCCGGGGCTGGCTGCCAGGGGAAACCGCAACACACGCCAAGGAGCGCGCACAGAAATGACCACGCTAGTTCTTGTCCGACATGCCGAGACGGTCGCCCACGCCGAGAACCGCTACACGGGCCTTCGGGATGTCGACCTGACCGACACCGGCCGGCGGCAGGCGCAGCACCTTGCCGACTGGGCGGCCGCCGATCGCCTCGATGCGCTCTGGTCTTCTCCGCTGCCGCGCTGCCTGAAGACTCTGCAGCCTTCCGCCGACACCACGGGCCTTCCCATCCAAGTCGACGAGCGCCTTCGGGAGCTCGACTTCGGCATCGTCGACGGCCTGACGGCCGCAGAGGCGCGCCAGCGGCATCCAGAAGTGATGGAGGCGTTCTGGCGCGACCCGGTCGCGAACCATTTCCCTGGCGGGGAGCCGCCTGAGCAGGCCACAGACCGCGCGATGGCGGCGTTGCGCAGTATCGCGACCGCGCACCCGGACTCGCGCGTGATGGTGGTCGCGCACTCGACGCTGTTGCGGCTGGCTTTGTGCCGGATGCTCGGCATCCCGGCATCGCGCTATCGTGCCGCGTTCCCGTACCTTGACAATTGCGCGCGCACGGAGGTGCGGGTACGCGACGGCCAGTTCGCGCTGCTCTGCTACAACGTGCCGGTGCAGACGAGCGATCGGCTGGTCGGGGAGGAGGCGCTTTGAGCACCAGGATCGCGCTGCTCGGCGATCACTTCGTGCTTTCGCGATTGCTTCGCGAGCACATCGAGGCCGCGTGCCCGGATGGCGACCTCGAATTCGCCGAGACGACGCTGCCGTGGCCGAACCAACCGTTCGCGCGCGTGGCCGAGGTGGATGAGGCGTCCGGCAGCGAGGACGAGACGCTCGCGGCCCTTGCCGGGGCGGAGATCTGCGTCACCCAGATGGCTCCGATCACGCAACGGGTGCTCGCCTCGGCCCGGGACCTGAAACTCGTGTGCGTGACCCGCGGAGGCCCGGTCAACGTCAACCTCGCCGCCGCCGCAGAGGCAGGCGTGAAAGTCTGCTCCGCCCCGGGCCGGAACGCGGATGCGACCGCCGAACACACCGTGTCGCTCATGCTCGCGGCGGCGCGTCGCATCCCGCAACGGCACTCGAGCATCCTCGAGGGGCAGTGGCGCAGCGATCTTTACGGATACTCGGAGACGGGACCGGAGATCGCGGGCAGCACCGTGGGACTCGTCGGGTACGGCGCGGTCGGCAGCAGGGTTGCCCGGATCATGCGCGGTTTCGGTGCGGAAGTGCTCGTCTACGACCCGTTCGCGAAACTCGATGGCTCAGACGCGGGGATTCGACAGAGCGACTCGCTCGATGACGTGCTCGGCAAGTCGGCGATCGTCAGTGTGCACGCGAGGCTCACCGAGCAGTCGCGGGGCCTGATCGGAGCCCGGGAGGTAGCCCTGATGCCGCGCGATTCGATTCTGATCAACGCCGCGCGGGGCGGCCTGGTCGACTACGACGCGGTGTGCGATGCGCTCGACTCGGGCCACTTGTACGGCGCAGGTTTCGACGTGTTCGACGAGGAGCCGCTGCCGGCGGATGCACGTTTGCTTCGCACCCCCCACGTCGTGATGACTCCGCATCTGGCCGGCGCGACGAAGGAGACCGCGCAACGTGCGGCCCAGATCGCCGCGAGTCAGGTGCGCGCGTACCTCGCCGGCGACCCGGTGCCCCACCTGGCGAACCGAGTCCCTACCGTCGGCTAGCACCTGAACCGGCGTCAAGATGGAAGACCTTCCGTTTGCTTCCCGGCTTGAAGAACTTCGAGTGGGAAGTGGGAACGCGACGTCCTCAGGTGTTCCTCCATGGAATCGGCGGCACCTTTTGCATCCCGGGATCGCAGGCTGTCGAGGATTCTGGCGTGGTCGCGAATGCCTGCGAGCATCGCGTCGGTAGCGGTGCTACTGCTGCGGAAGATCCCCTGGACGATGAGGTGCAGCATCGGCGAGAGCATGAGCGGGATGAGCGGATTCTGGGTCGACTCGGCGACAAGAATATGAAACCGCGTGTCGGCAGTGGTGAACCGCTCGGGCTCGTCCAGGCTGTTCTCCATCACCCGCAGCAACTCCGTGAGTTCTTCGAGGTTCTCGGCGGTCACCCGCTCGGCAGCAAGACCCGCGGCAGAGCGTTCGATCGTCATCCGCGCCTCATAGAGCTGATCGGCCGAATAGTTGCTGCCCGCGTGTGAGAGCAAATGACGGGCCATGGCCTGCTCGACCGTCTCTATCGGCGGTCGCTGCACGAACGTTCCCAGGCCATTGGTGGTGGTCAGGTAGCCCCGCTCCCGCAACCGTGCGAGTGCTTCTCTCACAACGGGGCGACTCACCACATACTCGTCGGCCAGGGCAGCTTCGCCCGGGATCTTGTCGCCTGTGCCCCACTCACCCGAGATGATCCGCTTTTCCAACTCTGTGAGCAGACCGTCGATGAGGGACGAGCGATGAAGTTCGGCCATCGGCGCCTCTCTGAACCATTCGTCGTCCGGCCCGATTTCGCGCCGTAGTTGACAGAATACACCTGCCATGCTTCCATGCTCCTAGGCTGTCAGACAGGTCGAGGTGAGGAAGCCAGTGAAGTCCAATGACAAAGCGGTCATCGTCGCTGGGGCGGCGGGCGGCATCGGCACTCAGATCTGTTCCGAACTGCAGGTGATCGGCTACAACGTCGTTGCTCTCGATGTGGTGGAGCCGACGGAACGGGAGGGCGACGGGATTCGCCGCTTTGCCGTCGACTGCTCGGATCCGGACGCGCTCGAGGTCGTCATAGACAAGGCGCTGGACGGATTCGGGCAACTACATGGGGCGGTCAATACCACCGGTGCGTTTCGCATACGCGACTTCATCGAAACGGGTCGCGACGACTGGCTGGCAGATCTGCGGGCAAACTTGCTCACCGCGATGGCGGTCTCCCGGGTCGCGGTACCGCGGCTTCTGGAGCACGGCAGCGGTTCGATCGTGAACATAGCTTCAACCGCGGGAGAGGTGGGCTCGTTCCGGCCCGCTGCCGGCTATTCCGCCGCGAAGGGTGGCGTGATCGCCTTCACCAAGTCGCTCGCGCGAGAGATCTCGCCGAGTGGAGTCAGGGTGAATGCGATTTCTCCTGGCCCCGTGATGACGAGCATGGTGCAGATCAATTCCGAGGCAGAGGAAAAGGAAACCAGCAAACGCACTCTGCTCGGCCGCGTCGGGCAGCCCAAGGACATCGCCGGGGCGGTTCGCTTCCTCCTTTCGGAAGAGTCCTCGTGGGTCACAGGGACGGTTATGCAGGTGAACGGAGGGTGCGCACTTTGAGTACTTCGGACAACCCGGCGCTGGCAAGCCTCGATCTCGCGACTGCTTACAAGCGCATGCGGCTCATCCGGCGCTTCGAGCAGAGCGTCGTCGACCTCGTGAACAAGGGCGAGATTCCGGGTGCGACCCACGAGTACACCGGTCAGGAAGCGATCGCCGTAGGGGTGTGTTCGGCCCTGACTGTGGACGACCGGATCACCAGTACTCACAGGGGACACGGGCACCTTCTCGCGAAGGGTGCGGACCTGACGGGGATGTTCGCCGAATTGATGGCGAGAGAGACCGGACTGAACAAGGGCCGGGGAGGCTCGATGCATGCCGCCGATGTCTCACTGGGCATCCTCGGCGCCAACGGAATAGTCGGGGCCGGGGCGCCGATCGGTGCGGGCTCGGCCTGGGTGAGCAAGCAGGCCGGTCATTCTTCGGTTGTGGTCACCTTCTTCGGAGACGGCGCGCTCAACCAGGGGGTTCTGCTTGAGACCATGAACCTTGCGACGATCTTGAACCTGCCGATGGTCTTCGTTTGCGAGAACAACGGCTACGCGGTTTCGCTCAGGGTGACGGATGCCGTGGGCGGCGACATTCAGGAACGCGCCAACGGGTTCGGGATGGCTGCCGAAGAGGTCGACGGCATGGATGTCAACGCCGTGTACGAGCGGTCCGCGGCGGCCATCGAACGAGCTCGCAACGGCGGCGGGCCCACGTTCATCAACGCGATCACGTACCGTTTCGTCGGTCACAACACGGGTGAACAGTACCTCGGGCTGGACTACCGGACCGACGATGAGATCGAGAGCTGGCGGCCGAGGGATCCGCTCACGCTCGCTGCCGCTCAACTCGATCAGGGGACGGTCGATCGGATCGATGGCGAGGTGGAGCAGGCTATTGCCGACAGCATCGAGGTAGCGCTCAGCGCACCCCACCCCGACGCGGCAACTGCTTCCCACTTCATGTACACCGACTGGACCGTACAAACCGACTTGCCGGAAGGGGCGGCGTCATGAGAATGCGCTATCACCAGGCACTCGCCCGGGCGTTGCACGACGAGATGGAATCGGACGACTCCGTCTTCGTGATCGGCGAAGATGTGCGTCAGTCATTGCGTGGAGTGACCAAGGGGCTCGTAGAAGAGTTCGGACTGGAGAGGGTGCTCGACGCGCCACTGTCCGAACAAGCCTTCACCAGCTTCGCGACAGGGGCTGCGCTCAGCGGCAAGCGCCCTGTCGTGGAGTACCAGATTCCCTCGCTGCTCTTTGTCGCCTTCGAGCAGATCGTCAATCAGGCACACAAGTTCCGGTTGATGACCGGTGGCCAGGTGTCGGTGCCGGTGACCTACATGGTGCCCGGATCAGGGGCTCGAGCCGGTCTTGCCGGCCAGCACTCCGACAACCCGTACACCTTCTTCGCGCATGCCGGGGTTACGACAGTAGTGCCGGGCGATGCTCAGGACGCCTACTCCTTGACTCGCGCCGCGATCAGATCGAACGATCCGGTGTTGGTCATGGCGCCCGCCGCGGCGCTGGGTGAGCGCGGCGAGGTCGACCTCACCGCCCCTCTGGACCAATTGGGCAGGGCGCAGGTGAAACGGCGAGGCGACGATGTCACCCTCATCGCCAGTGGTCATCTCTTGTCGATGGCAATGCGGGCAGCCGAAGCAGTCGCTCATGACGTGTCCGTCGAAGTCGTGGACATCCGCACCGTGTACCCGCTCGACCGCTCGACCCTGGTCGAATCGGCCCGGAAGACCGGGCGCGTGGTCGTAGTCGACGACAGCAACCAGTCGTGCGGGTTCGCGGCCGAAGTCATCGCTTCGATCGTCACCGCCACGAGTCTGCTCGCCGCTCCGGCCCGAGTGACCCGAGCCGACGCCGTCATTCCGTTCTCGCCTTTGCTGGAACGGGAGCTGCTCCCGTCCGAGCAATCCGTCATCGACGCGATACGGCGCGTCGCAACTGAAGGGAGTCGCTCCATTGCCTGAAATTCGCGTGCCCAAGTTCGGGATGTCTGCCGTCGAAGCCGAGATCCTGGAGATTCTCGTGAAAGTCGGCGATCGCGTCGAGCCGGGAACACCGGTGGTGGAAGCGGCTTCCGACAAGGTGGATTTCACGATCGAAGCGGAGGAAGCGGGCATCATCAGCGAGATCCGCTGTGCGGTTGGTGAGGCCCACCCCATGGGTAGCGCCATCATGGCGATAGAGACGGACAGTGACTAGCCCGGCCGCTTCAACCGTGCCGGTAGCGCTCGTGGTGGGCGCTCACGGAGGTGTCGGCGGTGCTGTCTGCAAGGTCCTGCACGACAGTGGCTATCAGGTTTTCGGATCGGATCGTCGTGCGGGCGAAGGGGTGGAACCGGTCGACGCGACGAATCGATCGGAGCTGCACGATTGGATGCGAGACGTGCACAATCGGCAGGGCCGCGTGGACGCGCTCGTGAACTGCCAGGGATCCTGGGAGGAACGAGCCTGGAATGACACCAGCGACGAGCAGTTCGAGCAATCCGTCGCTATCAACC
>CAYRUW010000090.1:2358-6895 GCA_964427465.1 uncultured Diaminobutyricimonas sp. | reverse complement strand
AGCTCGTGCAGTTGCCGGTCGTCGATTCCGTAGTAGTGCGCGATCTCGTGCACGAGCGTCACGTGGATCTGGTCTTTGAGTTCCTGGACGTCGTCGCAGATCGAGAGCAGTGGTTCGCGGAACAGCACGATCCGGTCGGGCAGCTCACCGAATCCGTACTGCCCGCGATCCGTGAGCGCCACCCCTTCGTAAATGCCCAGCAAATCCAGCGAACCGTCTTCGGGTCGCGCTTCGGTCACGAACACCACATTGTCGAGGCCTTCGACCATCTCGTCGGGCAGGGCGTCGAGCTCTTCGACGACGAGATGCTCGAACTCTTCCTCGCTCAGCCGCAGGCTCATCGCGTGAGCGCCTGGACTAAGGATTCCTGAAGGTACCCGAGCCAGTCGTACACGGTGCGCAGCATCTCGTTCGGCTCGCCCGCGTCGCCGTCCTTCTCGATGCCGAGACGGGTGGCGACGATCGTGCGCAGGTCGGTGAGTGTACGCAGCCATGCGCCGACCGCATCCGCGTTCAGCTCCACGGTCTCGCTCTGCAGCGAAGAGCCGACCGTTCGCGCGTTTGCGAGTTTGCGTTCGATGAGGCCGGCTTGGGTGAAGTTGCGGAACTCGGCGGCGGCTTCCTCGTCGTCCAGGTAGCCGTCGGGCAGCATCCTGCCCACCGCCGGATCGCCGTGGCCGGATGCGAGTACCGCGGGTAGCTGCTCGGTCAGATCACGCAGCACGCGTTTCTCATCGGAGGTCAGTTCCAGCCGGATGAGTCCGTTCGCGCCGCGCTGGAAGCCGATCAAGCGTCCTCCCGTTGCAAGGTCGCCCACAGCCCGTAGTCGTGCATTGCTTCGACGTGGCGTTCCATTTCTTCGCGGTTGCCGCTCGCGACCACCGCCTTGCCTTCGTTGTGCACTTTGAGCATGAGCCGCTGCGCTTCCGCATCGGGGAAGCCGAAGTAGGTGCGGAAGACATACGCGACGTAAGACATCAGATTGACCGGGTCGTTCCACACGATCGTCACCCAGGGCGTTCCGGGGTCCGGAGCGTGCTCGGCCTCGATATCCTCCTCGGTTCCGGCAGCGGTGAGCCCCACCCTCCCATTGTGCGTCACTCAAGCGCGTCGAGGTGGATGCTACGGGTCTCCGAGCGACGATTGCGTCCGCGGAACCAGTCGGAGAAATAGATCTTGGGCAAGATCTTCGCGACCGCGAGGGCCGCGTACATGACCGTGTTGATCGCGACGGTCGATTGGGGTGGACGACGGGACTTGAACCCGCGACATCCGGCACCACAAGCCAGCGCTCTACCAACTGAGCTACGCCCACCATGCGCTTCGGCCAAGCGAAGCGACCGCTCGATTCTATTACAGTTCGCGGGCCTGGACCGCCGTGGGCGGCGCCAGGCGCGGGGACCATCGCTCGACCACTTCGGCGGCGGCCGCCTGGATGGCCTCGGTGCTTGGACCGGGCTCTGCTACGAACGCGATCCGCCGATAGAAGTCGAGCTCCCGGATGGATTCGAGGATGTCGGCCAGGGCACGATGGCCGCCGTGCTTGACCGGGGAGTTGAAGTAGATGCGGGGGAACCACCGGCGAGCGAGTTCCTTGACCGACGAGACGTCGATATTGCGGTAGTGCAAGTGCGCGTCGACCTTGGGCATGTGCTTGGTCAGGAATGCGCGGTCGGTGCCGATGGAATTGCCGGCGAGCGGCGCCTGCTGCGCGATGGGCACATGGCCCTGGATGTATTCGAGTGCTTGGCGCTCGGCATCGGCGAGGCTCGTGCCATGGGGGAGTTCCACGAGCAGCCCGCTGTCACGATGCATCGCCGTGACGAACTCGCCCATGTTCTCGAATGCTTTCCGGCTGGGCTTGATCACGACGCTGAAGCCGTCGTCGGCGGGCACTAGGTCGAAGTCGGTGACCACCACCGCCACTTCGACGAGTTCGTCGACGGCGAGGTCCAGGCCGGTCATCTCGCAGTCGATCCAGACGAGACGATCCGGAGTGGAAACCATGCGGCGATTCTATAGGGGCGCACCGACGAGTTCCTTGGAGCGGCAAGGCCCGATCCGCGAGGGCGTGGCCGCGCAACCTCGAACGTTGCCGCTGGGTTTCGCCTGGCAGAGTCGGCTTGGCCGCACACGCGCTCCTACACTGAACGAATGGCACAAGACTCGCCCGCGCTCGCCGAGGGAGACGAGTACATCGTGAGGTTCAAGGGCGGCCCGTTCGACGGTCAGACCGAGAGCCGGATCAGCACAGACGGCTCGTGGGACGCCGAACTCACGGTGCTCGTCGGCCAGGAGGGTCAGGAGACCTTGCTGAACTATGAGGCTCGCGCGGTGAGCACCGTGGGCGGCGAACTGCACGTTCTCTACGTGTGGGACCAGGACGACAGCGAGCCCTTCGTAGACCCGGAGGTTCGCTGGGACTACGACATCTAGCGCTTGCCTGCCGTCGCTGCACATCCCGCTGTAGGTGGCGGCGCAGTCGTTGCTGAGACTGCACGCTCCCCGTGCCCCCGGGTGGATTCGAACCACCGACCCGCGGATTAGAAGGCCGCTGCTCTGTCCCCTGAGCTACGGAGGCGACGAGCCAAGGCTACTACGCAGGGCTAGTTCAAAACCCGGCGTCCTCGTCGCGCTTGGGCGCGATCCGCTCCCGCACGACGCTCGCCGTGACCGGTGGTGGTACTGGCCGTCGATCGGCTGAGTCCTCTTCGGATTCGTCGGATTCGTCGTCGTCGTAATCGTACGACTCGGTTTCCTGCCGGAGCGGTTCGGGCGTGTCGACCGGAGTCGCCGCGGTCGCGACACCACCGCCCGCGG
Source organism: uncultured Diaminobutyricimonas sp. (assembly GCA_964427465.1). Classification (GTDB taxonomy): domain Bacteria; phylum Actinomycetota; class Actinomycetes; order Actinomycetales; family Microbacteriaceae; genus Diaminobutyricimonas. The sequence goes on along the minus strand of CAYRUW010000090.1, from coordinate 4,075 downwards.
CCGGCGGCGCCCAGCGGTTGCGGGCTTCCTGCGCGCTCGTCTCGTTCGCGAGGGTGTCGTCTTCGTCGGCGAACAAGTCGACACTGTCGGGCTCGTCGAAACGCCAGCGTTCGAGGTCGGCCTTGAACAGCTTCTTCGCGCGTGACGGCCGTTGTTCCCATGCGACCAGCCGGTCCCGGAACTCGTCGAAGGTCTGGTTTGCCCGGAACGTGAAGATCGACGAGTGCTTGCGCATCTCGATCAACTGGTGCTCTGCCCAGTTCGCCGCGAGCGCCGAACCGCGGGCCGGAAGCATCCGGACCCGCACTTCGGCCTCACTTGCCAGGGCCTCGGCGTGCGTACGCTCCTGGTCGATCAGACTGTTCCAGGTCGAGGCCTTGCGACCGGCGACCACCAAACTCGCCACGGCCGCTGCACGCTGGTTCCGTTCCTGGTGCGCGAGCACGCGCTTGATCGCCCCGCGCCCGATGAAGGCCGCCACGAGCCCGGCCACAAGGATCGCCAGGAACGGCAGGATCGCCGTCGACACCACCCGCCAGCCCTCATCCGATGTCCACCAGTCGACCAAGGCATCCCACCACTGCATCCGAGCACGATAAGCCGCGCGCTTGGGAACAAGTCGAGAATCGCGGTGTACCGGGCGAATTCACGAGAAGGCCCGGCCGGCCTGCGCCCGGCGAGTGCGCGTCAGCCGAACCGGAGGCAGTCGATCGCGTCGTCGAACCGCCAGAAGTCGCCCACTTCGGTGAACCGCCGCTGGCGCACGTTGAACCGCTTGGCCCGATGGCGTTCGCCGCCCGGGGTCTGCAACTGTTCGATGTATCCGAGCACTTCGCCGTTCGCCCGGGTCACGCGCCACAAGCCACTGGGCAGTCGCAGGCACCGGAGCCCCTTGGGTGCCCGAGCGACCGGTTGCAGCGGGTTTGCGCCGGACACGACCGTCTCGGCGCGGCCTTCCGTGCCCGCGGTCGTGAAATCGCCGGCGGTCGCTGCAACTCCCGCGGCCGCCGGCAGGCGGACGGCAGTCTGATCGCTTGCATTCGTGAATTCCATCGTGCGCATTCGAACTCCCTTCTGCCGCCGGCCCGGTCGCTATGCGATTCGAACGCTAGAGTGTGCCACCGACACGCGGCACGGCCTGGGGGAATTGGCTCGAGGCATCCGGTGTTGCAATCAGCGAACTAGACGCAGCGGAAAGCAGGTTCCAAGGATGCACACTTTCGTACTCGCCGGCGGATGCTTCTGGTGCCTCGACGCGGTGTACCGCACCTTGAAAGGCGTGACCGACGTTGTCTCCGGCTATACCGGTGGCACTGTTGCCGAACCCTCCTATGAGGCCGTGTGCACGGGCACGACCGGCCACGCCGAAGCCGTCGCCGTGACCTTCGACCCTGAAGTGATTCCGGACGACGTGATCCTCGACGTGTTCTTCACCCTGCACGACCCCCGTCAGTTGAACCGACAAGGCAACGACATCGGCACTCAGTACCGTTCCGCGATGTACTACCGGGACGACGAGCAGCGGAAGCTGTTCGAGACGGCGCGCGAACGGGCGGACGAAACCTGGGGTGGCGGCGTGGTCACCGAGATCGAGCCGCTCGGTCAGTTCTACCGGGCGGAGGAATACCACCAGGACTTCTTCGCCAAGAACCCGTACCAGGGCTATTGCCTCGCAGTCGCGCTGCCGAAGGTGAACAAAGTGCGCAAGTCGTACTCG
>CAYRUW010000090.1:0-2258 GCA_964427465.1 uncultured Diaminobutyricimonas sp. | reverse complement strand
GTCACGAGTCGACCAGTAGCGACTCGATTGCGAAAGGAGAAGATCGATGGGCGAGAACATCTCGATCGGCCAGAGCTGGGTCGCATTCGGGCCCGCCGGCGCGGTCGGTTCGGTTCACCGGGTCGAAGACGGATTCACGTTCAAGCTGCTCTCCGACGACCGGTTCCGCGGAACCTACCCGACGCTGGAGGTGGCCAAGAGCGCGCTGCACGCGAGCCTGCCACCCGGCTCGGAATGGCCGGAATTCCGCGAGCACTGACGCATTCCGGTTTGCGGGTCGGCGGTGGGCCTGTCCTCCACGATTGCGCCGATCCACACGCGAATCCCCAACCCGGGCATCGCCGAAGCGTGCACGCGCACGACGAGTGACACTTGCCGGACGGATTCCGGGGGCGGTTCCCGGCACGAGTGCCGTTCCCGGACTCCGGCCAGCACCGGTCGCGAAGCAACACCGTCGCATCCCGCAGCCGGCCAAGACAGGAGGGTCACATGCAAGACACGATTACGCTCACCGGGTTCGTGGCCACCGAACCACGCCACCTCGTCACCTCGACTCAGTTGCCGGTCACGAGCTTCAGGCTCGCATCCAGTCACGGCAAGTTCGACAAAGAGCAGCAGCAGTGGGTGCCCAAGGGCACCAACTGGTACACGATAAGCGCGTTCCGGCAACTCGCGGTCAACGCCTCGATCTCGCTCAAGAAAGGCGATCGCGTGCTCGTCACCGGCCGGCTGAGGATCGAGGACTGGGAGAAAGACGACAAGTCTGGGACAAGCGTCGAAATACTCGCGGACTCGATCGGGCACGACTTGACGTGGGGGAGTTCCAGATTCGCGCGCACGACCTCGTCGACGAGCATTCCGGGCGACGGCGACGACGGCGCCAAATCGGAGGGTGACGACTTGACCCAATCGCCTTTCGGCACCGATCCAGCGGATGCCGGCGCAGAGTCTGCTGGGCAAGCGTCCGGGGCATGGGCCGTCTCCGCTGCCGAGGGCGCGAGCGCTGAAGACGAAGCCCTCGCCAAACCGTTCTGATCCGGTAGCGGCGTGAGCATGGCGGGGCGAGCATAGAATCGACACCGCCGCGCCCGCGGCAAGTGCTCGGCACGAGAAACGGACGGTCGATGGCAAGCACTCGTGAGTCTGGGAGCGCGATCGGTGCCATCGGCGCGGCAGTGCTGCTGCTCGCGTTCGCGCTCTCGGGCTGCACGGCATCCGCCGCGCCTGAGCCCACCCCCACGAGAACCGGCCCCGTCGCGAACACGCCCGAACCCGAGCCGACCCTGCTGCCTAGGGGCAGCGCCGAGCAGAACCACGAATACTTCGATCACGTGAACCTTGAGCTCATCGAGAGCGCGACCGAACTGGACGGTCGCGCTCTCGTCGAGAATCTCGTGGGCGCGGGGTTCGCAAAGTCCGCTATCGAAGTCACCGCGGACAAGACGCCGCTCGGGCACGACGCCGACAGCATCCAGTTCTCCGTCGCGATCGGCGACGAGTGCCTGATCGGCCAGTACGGAGGCACCGGCTACCACAGCACGATCGGCAAGCGACTGGCCACAGGCGATTGCCTGCTCGGGCGCACCCAGTCGACCAACTGGTAGTCGTCACCGGCACCGGGCCCGGCAAAGCCGTCATCGCGCCTTTCGTAGACTGGAGCGCATGGCCGAATACATTTACTCGATGGTGCGCGCCCGCAAGGCGGTCGGCGACAAGGTGATCCTCGATGACGTCACGATGTCGTTCCTGCCCGGCGCGAAGATCGGTATGGTCGGCCCGAACGGAGCCGGTAAGTCGACGATCCTGAAGATCATGGCGGGACTCGACACCCCGAGCAATGGCGAGGCCAAACTCTCGCCCGGCTACAGCGTCGGCATCCTCTTGCAAGAGCCCGAGCTAGACGAGAGCAAGACGGTTCTCGAGAACGTGCAGGAAGGTCTTGGCGAGCTCAAGCAGAAGCTCGACCGGTTCAACGAGATCTCCGCTGCCATGGCCGAACCCGACGCCGACTTCGACGCATTGCTGGCCGAGATGGGCACGCTGCAAGAAGCGATCGACGCTGCCGATGCGTGGGATCTCGACTCGCAACTGGAACAAGCGATGGATGCGTTGCGCACGCCGCCCGGCGACGAAGTCGTCGAACACCTCTCTGGCGGTGAGAAGCGCCGGGTCGCGCTCGCGAAACTGTTGCTGCAGAAGCCAGACCTGTTGCTGCTCGACGAACCGACCAACCACCTCGACGCCGAGAGCGTGCTGTG
>CAYRUW010000089.1:0-6927 GCA_964427465.1 uncultured Diaminobutyricimonas sp. | reverse complement strand
GGCCGAGTGGCGTCGCGCTGCTCATCGAGTGCCTGACCGACAACAAGAACCGCGCTGCCGCCGACGTCCGCACGGCCATGACTCGCAACGGGGGAACCATGGCCGACCCGGGCAGCGTGGCATACAACTTCAGTCGCAAGGGCGTGGTCGCGATCACCAAGACCGACGGTGTGGGCGAAGACGACATCCTCGCGGCCGTGCTCGATGCCGGTGCGGAGGAGGTCAACGACGAGGGCGGCGGCTTCGAGGTGATCACCGATCCAACGGACCTCGTGCTGGCACGGACCGCGCTCGTGGAGGCCGGAATCGACTACGACTCCGCCGAAGTCGAATTCGTGCCGAACCTGACCGTGGAGGTGGACGCCGAGACGGCGCGCAAGGTTTTCCGGCTCATCGACGCACTTGAGGAGAGCGACGACGTGCAGAACGTGTTCGCCAACTTCGAGATTCCCGCCGAGGTGCAGGCCGAGCTCGACGAAGACTAGCTTGTGCGCATACTCGGCATCGACCCGGGACTGACCCGCTGCGGCGTCGGCATCGTCGAAGTCGACCGGTCCCGCAAGGCGGTGCTCGCCGGAGTCGCCGTCATCCGCACACCGCCAGAGCGCGATCTCGCGCTGCGGTTGCTGGATATCGCCCGGGGTCTTGCCGAACTCATCGACGAATACGCGCCGGATGCGATGGCGCTCGAGCGCGTGTTCGCTCAGCACAACGTGCGCACGGTCATGGGTACCGCGCAAGTGAGCGGCGTGGCTCTGCTTGCGGCTGCGGAACGCGGCATCGAAGTCGGAATGCACACACCGAGCGAGGTCAAGGCCGCAATCACGGGATACGGTTCTGCGGACAAGCAGCAGGTCGGCCGGATGGTGGCGAAAGTGCTCGGTCTTGCAGCCGCCCCGAAGCCCGCAGATGCCAGCGACGCTCTGGCCCTGGCCATCTGCCATGGCTGGAGTCGCGCTGCGTTGGCTTCAACCGGTCCGGCGGCGCCGGGGGAGACTCCCGCCCAACTTGCGTGGCGCGAGGCCGAGAAGTCGGCCGCCAAACGTAGGCTGGCCCCATGATCTCGTCCCTGCGCGGTACCGTCATGGCCGTTGCGGGTTCGAGCGTGGTGATCGAAGTCGGCGGCGTCGGCTTCGCGGTGAACGTGACGCCCAGGCACGCGCTCGAGCTCAAGGCCGGGTCGGAGGCGACCATAAGCACGGCGCTAATCGTGCGCGACGACGAACTGAGTTTGTACGGGTTCTCGGACCCTGGGCAATTGCAGGTCTTCGACCTGTTGCGCGGGGTGACCGGGGTCGGCCCCAAGTCCGCACTCGGAGTGCTCGCGACGCTCACTCCGGACGAGGTCGCCCAGGCGATCGCCGACGAAGACGACTCGGCCTTCCGCAAGGTACCCGGCATAGGCCCCAAGACCGCGAAGCTCATTGTGGTTTCCCTTGCCGGCAAGATTGCGCTCTTGAGCCCCAGGTCGCCGGCCGCGCAACCCGGCGACGCTGTGACCGAAAGCGTGGTCGCTGCGCTCACTGGCCTCGGCTGGCCCGAGAAAGTTGCCGCGCAAGCAGCCGCGGAGGCCTACGAGGCTGCAGATACGGTGGATCGCGCCAATGTGCAATTGCTGCTCCGGCAAGCGCTCGCCCTGCTCGGCCCTCAGCAGCTTTCCGGGAGCGGCACCAGATGAGCGAACCGGACATCGCGCGACTGACTCCGGAGTCAGAGGCGGAGCTTGCGTTCGAGGGCGCCCTGCGCCCCAGGACGCTCGCCGAGTTCGTCGGGCAGAGCCGGGTGCGCGGGCAGCTTCAGCTTTTGCTGCGGGCCGCCGCGATGCAGAACCGCACTCCCGACCACATCCTGCTAGCCGGGCCACCCGGACTCGGCAAGACGACCCTCGCGATGATCGTCGCGCACGAGGGCCGGCGACCGTTGCGGATGTCGAGCGGTCCGGCGATCCAGCACGCCGGCGATCTTGCCGCACTGCTGTCTTCCCTCGCACCGGGCGAGGTGTTGTTCATCGACGAGATCCACCGGATGGCCCGCTCCGCGGAAGAGATGCTGTATCTGGCGATGGAGGATTTCCGCATCGACATCATGGTCGGCAAAGGTGCCGGTGCGACGTCGATTCCGCTGGATCTGGCGCCGTTCACCCTTGTGGGCGCGACGACGCGTTCCGGCCTGCTGCCGAATCCGCTGCGTGACCGGTTCGGTTTCACAGCGCACCTCGAGTTCTACGAGGCGGAAGAGCTCGAGCAAGTGCTCGATCGCGCCGCGACCCTGCTGGAGCTGAACGTCGAGCGGGCTGCTTTGGCCGAGATCGCGTCGCGATCGCGGGGCACACCTCGGATCGCGAACCGCTTGCTGCGAAGGGTGCGCGACTATGCGCTCGTGCACCCTTCGGCAAGTGCCCCGAAAACGGCCGACGCCGGGCCTGGAACCGCTGCGCGCACGATCGCGGGGCTGGACGCCGTGCAAGCAGCACTTGAACTTTACGACGTCGACGAGCTGGGCCTGGACCGGCTGGACCGCGCCGTGCTACAGGCGATCATCGAACGGTTCGACGGGGGGCCGGTGGGGCTGAACACGCTCGCGGTTTCCGTCGGCGAGGAAGCCGAGACGATCGAATCTGTGGTCGAGCCGTTCCTGGTGCGGATCGGCATGCTTGGTCGCACGCCGCGTGGCCGGATCGCGACGAACACGGCCTGGGCACATTTCGGTGTCGAGCCCGGCCAGCCGGCGCTGTTCGGGGATGCCCTATAATTCCGGGAGGCTTTCGTCGGTCAATCTCTGGCCGGGCCCATCCCACAGTTCGCGGAAGGTTCACTCATGCCCATCGGCCCATTCGAAATCGTGCTTCTCGGCATGCTCGCCCTGCTCGTCTTCTTCATGTTCCGCAACTCGAGGAAGCGGCGCGCAGAGCAGGAGTCGCTGCAGGCCAAGATGGTGCCCGGGGTCGAGGTCATGACGAACTTCGGCCTTTTCGGTACGCTCGTCTCGCTCGACGAGGAGAACAACATCGCGCACGTCGAAGTGAGCCCGGGCAACGTCGTCCGTGTGCACCGGCAGACGCTCGCGCGAGTGGTCGAAGAAGCCTCGACGGCTGAGGCCGCTGTTGCCGATTCGGCGGCGGACTCGGCAGCCGAGACGGATGTTCCAGAAGTGCAGGACAAGCCTGCCCGCCGGTCGTCGAAGAAGAAGACCGACGAGTAACCACTAGTGTGGTGAACCGCGCCCACACGCGCGGTCGCCGGCGGCGTCGCGGCCGCGAGAGAGATGAGACACCCGTTTGGCAAGAACCACTCCGGTGAAGAAGGCCTGGCGCTCGCTCGCCTGGCTGGGCGCGATCCTCGTCGCGCTCATCGCGGCGAACGGCGCCAGCGTGTTGTGGAACGAGGGTTCGTGGACGCCTGAACTCGACCTCGACCTCGCCGGTGGTACCCGGCTGGTGCTTGCCGCGCAAGTGGGCGAAGGCCAGAGCGTGTCGACCGAACAGCTCAACCAGGCCGTATCCATCATCCGGCAGCGTGTGGATGCGGCCGGCGTGGCCGAGGCGCAGGTCTACACCCAGGGCGACCGGAACGTCGTCGTGGCCATCCCGGGCGAGCCCGACGAGCAGACCTTGCAGCGGGTGCAAGCGTCGGCGCAACTCGAATTCCGTCCAGTGCTGGCCGCGAGTGCACCGACACCGACTTCGGCCGGCGACCAGGAGTCTCCCGAACCGACGCCGTCTGAAACTCCGGATCCGGATTCGCCAGAGGCCACAGAAGCACCGGCAACCCCGACCGCGACACCCACGGATGCGAGCGACCTGGCCTGGGTCACTCCAGCGCTCGAAGAGCAATACGACAATTTCGACTGCAGCACGCTCGACGACGCCGACACCAACCTGGCGCCCCAGGACGAACCGTTGGTCACCTGCGAATTCCGCGACGGGTTCACGATCAAGTACCTGCTTGGGCCGGTGGAACTGACCGGCGAGGTCATCGAGAACGCCACGAGCGGACAGCAGGTCAACCAGCAGGGTGCGCCTACCGGTGGTTGGGCGGTCTATCTGGACTTCAACGACGAAGGCGCCACCAAGTTCCGCAAGGTCACCGAACGCCTCGCGAAGATCCCGCAGACCGATCCGCGCAACCAGTTCGCGATCGTGCTCGACGGCAGGGTCATCACGGCACCGCAGACGAACGTCGTGATCCCGAACGGCAAGGCAGAAATCAGCGGGTCGTTCACGCAGGAGAGTGCGAAATCCCTGGCCGACCAGCTCAAGTTCGGTGCACTTCCGATCGGGTTCGAACTTCAGAGTTCTGAGGCCATCTCGGCCACACTCGGCACCAGTCAGCTCGCGAGTGGTCTGCTGGCAGGCCTCATCGGCTTGATCCTCGTCGTGATCTATTCGTTGTTCCAATACCGCGCTCTAGGCTCCGTCACCGTCTTCTCATTGGTGACGGCTGCGGTCGTGACCTACCTCGTGATCACCTACCTGTCAAACTCCCAGGGCTACCGGCTCTCGCTCGCTGGCGTCGCCGGCCTGATCGTCGCGATCGGTATCACCGCGGACTCTTTCATTGTCTATTTCGAACGCGTGCGCGACGAACTCCGCGACGGCCGGACGCTCGGGTCGGCGGTCGAGGCGGCGTGGAAGCGCGCCTTCCGCACGATTCTGGCTTCCGACACGGTGAGCTTCCTCGCGGCGATCGTGCTGTACGTGCTCGCCGCCGCGAATGTGCGCGGCTTCGCGTTCACGCTCGGTGTTACCACGGTGGTCGACATCCTCGTGGTCGCGCTGTTCACGCATCCGATGCTGCAGTTGTTCGCCCGCACGCCGTTCTTCTCGAGCGGCCACCGCTTGAGCGGACTCGACCCGAAGGCACTCGGCGCCGTCTACCGAGGCCGTGCGCGGTTCCGCACCCCGCCGGTCGCGACCGGGCGCGCTGCGCGTAGCGCTCGTGAGGCAGAACGCCGTCAGACGATCGCCGAGCGTAAAGCCGCCGAGTTGTCCGCCGGCGGCAGCGGCAAGAAGGAGTCCTGATGGCAGCCAGCTACCTGCAGCTAGGCAACGATCTCTACACCGGCGCCCGCTCCCTCAACGTCGTTGGCAAGCGCAAGCTGTGGTACTCGGTCACGTTTGTCTTCATCGTGATCGCAATCGTGGGTCCGTTCTTGCGGGGCGGCTACGAGTTCTCGATCGAGTTCACGGGCGGGTCCGAGTTCCAGGTCGCGAATGTCGCCGACGACGCCGAACTTGAAACCGCCGAGCAGACCGTGCACGCGGTTGCACCGGCGACCGAAACGACCGTGACCAACATCGGCGTCGACGTGATCCGGGTGCAGACCGAGCCCCTGGAGCAATCGGAGTTGCGGGACGTTCGCGAAGGGCTCGCGGATGCCTATGGTGTGAGTCTCGACGACGTGTCGGCGAGCCTCGTCGGTCCGAGCTGGGGCGCCGACATCACGAGTCAGGCAATTCGCGCGCTCGTCATCTTCCTCGCGCTCGTGATGGTCGTGATGTGGATCTACTTCCGGACTTGGAAGATGTCGCTTGCAGCGTTGGTAGCCCTCTTGCACGACCTTGTGGTCACAGCGGGCGTTTACGGCATCCTCGGGTTCGAAGTGAGCCCAGCAGCCGTGATCGGGCTGCTCACGATCCTCGCGTACTCCCTGTACGACACGGTCGTCGTGTTCGACAAGGTTCGCGAAAACACTTCGGAAGACGGCGAGAAGTCGCGACGCACTTTCGCAGAGTCGGTGAACCTGGCGATCAACCAGACGCTCGTGCGCTCGATCAACACCTCGGTAGTCGCCGGGCTGCCGATCGGCGCGATCCTGTTCATCGGTGCGTTCCTGCTAGGTGCCGGCACTTTGCGCGACATAGCGCTCACCCTGTTCATCGGCGTGATCGTGGGCACCTTCTCTTCGGTGTTCATCGCCGGGCCGCTCTACGTGCACTTGCGCTCCAACGAGCCTGAGGTGAAGAAGCAGGGTGGCGGTGCGGCCAGGTCCGATGTGGCACGGCAGGCGAACCCGTCCGGGGCGATGCGCTGAGGTACTGACGAATAGAATTGCCAGAACAGCGGGAGAGGTTCTGGCATGACGGAGACGACGACCCCGAGCGCCGCCTCCCTCCGCGCTCGCTTGCCACGGTTGTTCTCCCGAGCGCAACCGGTGGGCGCGGTCGACCGGTTGGTGAAGACCGTTCGTGCGCACCATCCGAAGGCCGACATCGGCCTGATCGAGCGGGCGCATGCGGCCGCACTCAAAGCGCACGCCGGACAGCGCAGGAAGAGCGGCGAACCGTACATCACGCATCCGGTCGCCGTGGCGCAGATCCTCGCTGAACTGGGCATGGGCTCGAAGGCGATCGCGGCGGGCCTCTTGCACGACACTGTGGAAGACACGGAGTACGGGCTCGATGCGCTCCGGAGCGATTTCGGCGACGAAGTCGCGATGCTAGTGGACGGGGTCACGAAACTCGATCGGCTCAAGTACGGCGACAGCGCTCAAGCGGAGACGGTGCGCAAGATGGTCGTCGCGATGTCGAAAGACATCCGGGTGCTCGTGATCAAACTCGCGGATCGATTGCACAATGCCCGCACGTGGGGTTTCGTCGAGCCCGAATCGGCGACGCGTAAAGCGCAAGAGACGCTCGAGATCTACGCGCCGCTCGCGCACCGGCTCGGCATCCAGACGATCAAGGCCGAACTCGAAGACCTTTCGTTCGCCGTGCTCCACCCCAAGTTGTTCGTGGAGATCGAATCTCTCGTAAAGGACCGCACGCCCCAGCGTGAGGAGTTCGTGCAACAGGTGATCGACACGGTGGGCGAAGACCTCAAGAACCAGCGGATCAAAGGTCAAGTCGTCGGCCGGCCCAAACAGTACTACTCGATATACCAGAAGATGATCCTGCGCGGTCGCGACTTCGACGAGATCTACGATCTC